>NZ_JAHCDO010000030.1:0-51119 GCF_050768835.1 Bacillus pfraonensis
CTTTTTGTTCAGTCAAGAAATCTCCCTCCATTCTATACAAAAATAAAATTCACAAATTAATAAAAACAGCTTGCTCCAATAATAATAAGCAGAATAAACAACACGACTAGTAAAGCAAATCCTCCATGACCACCACAGCCATATCCATATCCTTTTTGTCCAGTCAAGAAATCTCCCTCCATTCTATATAAAAATAAAATTCACAGATTAATAAAAACAGCTTGCTCCAATAATAATAAGCAGAATAAACAACACGACTAGTAAAGCAAATCCTCCATGACCACCACAGCCATATCCATATCCTTTTTGTCCAGTCAAGAAATCTCCCTCCATTCTATATAAAAATAAAATTCACAGATTAATAAAAACAGCTTGCTCCAATAATAATAAGCAGAATAAACAACACGACTAGTAAAGCAAATCCTCCATGACCACCGCAGCCATATCCATATCCTTTTTGTTCAGTCAAGAAATCTCCCTCCATTCTATACAAAAATAAAATTCACAAATTAATAAAAACAAGTTGCTCCGATAATAATAAGCAGAATAAACAACACGACTAGTAAAGCAAATCCTCCATGACCACCGCAGCCATATCCATATCCTTTTTGTTCAGTCAAGAAATCTCCCTCCATTCGACACAAAAATAAAATTCATAATACTACCAAAAGTTCTAACAATACAGCTAGTAATGAAAGCAAGCTAACATGAGAACTAATTTCTTCAGTACAATCAGCTCGTACTTGCTTGTCAATACATTGATACTATATGTCGAATCTAGTGGATAGTAATGTGCTTTTATATTAATTTTTCCATTTTTGGACAAGTGTCATCAATCAATTTTAATATCTAAATATTATAATTTTTAATATTGTAGCTTTCTGTGTGAATTCAATCACCCAAAGCTTATACAGTACATATGATGTGGAGGAAAAAGAAAAAGTAGGCACTTTTCTTATAAATGAAAGAAAAAAGAAGGTGAAGTAGGGAATGTTGACTGAGATGCACATTGCTGTCATAGGAGGAGATGCAAGGCAGCTAGAAGTGATTCGTAAGTTGGTTGAACTTGATGCGAAACTTTCATTAGTAGGATTTGATCAACTGGATCATGGTTTTACAGGGGCAGCAAAAGAGAGTATGCAAAATCTAGATTTCACTTCTTTAGATGCGATTATTTTGCCGGTAGCAGGAACAAATGCAAAAGGAGAAGTAGATACTATTTTTTCAAATGAAAAAGTTACGCTTACGAAAGAACAGATTGAAAAAACACCAGTAAACTTTACTATATATTCAGGAATTGGTACACCGTATTTAGAGAGTATTATATCTACCACAAATCGAAAACTTGTGAAACTATTCGATCGTGATGATGTGGCGATCTACAATTCTATCCCAACGGTAGAAGGAACATTAATGATGGTTATTCAACATACAGATTATACAATTCATGGTTCAAATGTAATGGTTTTAGGATTTGGTAGAACAGGAATGAGTGTAGCGAGAGCTTTTCAATCACTAGGAGCTCATGTCAAAGTAGGAGCACGGCGTTCAGAACATATCGCTCGTATTTCGGAAATGATGTTCTCTCCTTTTTATATGCAGGATATTGAGAAAGAAGCAAGTGATGTTGATATTGTCATTAATACAATTCCACACCTTGTTGTAACGGCAAGTGTTATTTCGCGGATGCCAGCTCATACATTAATCATTGACTTGGCTTCTAAGCCTGGTGGTACGGATTTTCGTTATGCAGAGAAGCGAGGGATTAAAGCTTTGTTAGCACCTGGTCTTCCGGGAATCGTTGCTCCAAAAACAGCAGGACAAATTTTAGCAAATGTTCTTTCTCAGTTATTAACAGCAGATATGATTGCAAAGGAGGAGAATGAAAAATGAGTTTAAAAGGGAAGCGAATTGGGTTTGGGTTTACAGGTTCTCATTGTACGTATGAAGAAGTTATGCCACATTTAGAAAAGTTAGTTGCAGAAGGGGCGGAAGTGAGACCAGTTGTTTCCTATACTGTACAATCGACAAATACTAGATTTGGTGAAGGTGCAGAGTGGATTAAAAAGATTGAAGAAGTAACAGGACATAAAGTAATCAATTCGATCGTTGGGGCAGAACCTCTTGGTCCAAAGATTCCGCTAGACTGTATGGTTATCGCCCCTTTAACAGGAAATTCAATGAGTAAATTTGCAAATGCAATGACAGATTCTCCTGTATTAATGGCAGCGAAAGCGACGCTCCGAAACGGAAAACCAGTTGTATTAGCTGTTTCGACAAATGATGCCCTTGGCCTTAATGGCGTAAACCTCATGCGTTTAATGGCCACCAAACATATTTATTTTGTGCCATTTGGGCAAGATGCACCAGAGAAAAAACCAAATTCAATGGTAGCTCGTATGGAACTTCTTGAAGATACAATTGTAGAAGCGATAGAAGGGAAACAATTACAACCTGTTGTTGTAGAAAAATTCAGATATATGAATTAAAAAACGAAAAAAAACAGACAATTTTTTATGAAACCATCATTCTTATCGCAGAATATGATAAAATTAACGTTATTAAGGTTAGAAGGGGTACTTTATACTCCTTCTAATTCTAAGTATAGAAGGATTGGTATCTAGAAAGGGGCATAGTGATGGAAAAGCAAAAAACTTTTCATGTCGCTGTAGTTGGAGCAACCGGCGCAGTTGGTGAACAAATGTTAAATACTTTAGAGAAACGAGAATTTCCAATTGGGAAGTTAACGTTACTTTCATCTAAACGTTCTGCAGGCAAGAAGCTTGTATTTAAAGGAGAAGAATTCACAGTGCAAGAAGCAACTCCTGATAGCTTTGAAGGAGTCGATATTGCCCTGTTTAGTGCAGGTGGATCTGTATCGAAACAATTAGCACCAGAAGCAGCAAAACGCGGTGCAATTGTTGTTGACAATACAAGTGCATTCCGTATGACAGAAAATGTACCACTTGTTGTACCTGAAGTGAATGAAAATGACTTAAAAGAACATAGTGGTATTATTGCAAATCCGAACTGTTCTACAATTCAAATGGTAGTTGCTCTTGAGCCAATTCGTCAGCAGTTTGGTTTAAAACGAGTAATCGTTTCCACATATCAAGCTGTATCAGGTGCAGGTGCTGCTGCAATTGAGGAACTTCATGAACAATCACAAGCAATCTTAAATGGGGAAGAAGTAAAAGCGAATGTTTTACCTGTATCAGGTGATAAAAAACATTTCCAAATTGCTTTTAATGCGATTCCACAAATTGATAAGTTTCAAGATAATGGATTTACATTTGAAGAAATGAAAATGATTAATGAAACGAAAAAAATTATGCATATGCCTGAATTAGAAGTAGCAGCGACATGTGTACGTTTGCCAGTTGTATCGGGTCATTCTGAGTCTGTTTACATTGAAGTGGAAAAAGAAGGCGTAACTGTGGCAGAACTGAAAAACTTACTTGCGGATGCAGAAGGAATTGTACTGCAAGATGATCCAGCAGAGCAATTATATCCAATGCCATCTACTGCAGTAGGCAAAAACGAAGTGTTCGTTGGTCGTATTCGTAAAGATTTAAATAATGAAAAAGGATTCCATCTTTGGGTCGTATCTGATAACTTATTAAAAGGTGCTGCATGGAACTCTGTTCAAATTGCAGAACGATTAGTAAAATTACAATTAGTGTAAACGGCTAAGAGAAGGTGCAAAACATGAAAATTATTGTTCAAAAATTTGGTGGTACATCAGTACGTGATGAAAACGGGCGTAAGCATGCACTTCACCACATTAAAAAATCATTAGATGCTGGTTATAAAGTAGTTACGGTTGTATCCGCTATGGGACGTAAAGGTGAGCCATACGCAACGGACACATTATTAAGTCTTGTGAATCAAAAGGAAGCTAGTATTTCCAAACGTGAACAAGATTTGTTATTATCATGCGGAGAGTTAATCTCGGCAATTGTTTTCTCGAATATGTTAAATGAAAATGGAGTAAAAGCAGCAGCGTTAAATGGTGCACAAGCTGGTTTTGTAACAAATGATGATTTTACGAATGCGAAGATTATTGAAATGAATTGTGATCGTATACATGAGGAGTTACAAAATGTAGATGTTGTTGTTGTTACAGGATTCCAAGGACAAACGAAAGCTGGCGATACAACAACACTTGGACGTGGGGGTAGTGATACTTCAGCTTCAGCACTAGGCGTCGCGCTTCATGCTGAATATATCGATATTTTTACTGATGTAGAAGGCGTGATGACTGCTGATCCACGTATTGTAAAGGATGCACGTCATCTTCAAAATGTAACATATAATGAGATTTGTAACATGGCTTATCAAGGGGCGAAGGTTGTCCATCCGCGTGCAGTTGAAATTGCAATGCATGCAAAAGTACCTCTTCGTGTACGTTCTACGTATTCGGATAGCGAAGGTACACTGATTGCGGCATATGATGGTGCTACAAAAGGCCGTGATGTAGAGGAACGGCCAGTTACAGGTATTGCTCATGTATCGAACGTGACGCAAATTAAAGTGCTTGCGAAAGACGGATCGTACGATTTACAACAACATGTTTTCAAAGAAATGGCAAATGAAGGGATTAGTGTTGACTTAATTAACATTTCGCCTACAGGTGTGGCTTATACAGTAGGTGATCATGTATCAAGTCATGCTGTTGATGTACTTGGAAAACTTGGATATGATCCAATTGTGACGGAGCATTGTGCGAAAGTATCTATCGTTGGAGCTGGAATGGCGGGTATTCCAGGGGTTACTGCGAAAATCGTTACAGCTTTAGCAGAAAAAGGTGTTCAAATTTTACAATCAGCTGATAGTCATACAACAATTTGGGTGCTTGTAAAAGAAGTAGATTTAGTGGAAGCTGTAAATGCATTGCATAGTGCATTTGAACTTTCAAAAGAAAAGCAACTGGAACAATAAGGAGTGAGACCATGGTAGATTTTGGGACAATTGCAACAGCGATGGTAACGCCGTTTGATAAAAATGGAAACATCGATTTTGCAAAGACAACTAAATTGGTAAATTATTTAATTGATAACGGTACAACAGCAATCGTGGTAGGAGGAACAACTGGAGAGTCTCCTACATTGTCATCTGAAGAAAAAGTAGCGTTATATCGCCATGTCGTATCTGTTGTCGATAAAAGGGTGCCCGTAATCGCTGGAACAGGTAGCAATAATACACATGCTTCTATCGAGTTAACGAAAAAAGCAACAGAAGTTGGTGTCGATGCAATTATGTTAGTGGCACCGTATTATAATAAACCAAGTCAAGAAGGAATGTATCAGCATTTTAAAACAATTGCTGAAAGTACAGAACTTCCGGTTATGCTATACAATGTTCCAGGACGATCTATTGTACAAATCTCCGTTGATACAGTTGTTCGTTTATCAGAAATACCAAACATTGTTGCAATTAAAGATGCTGGCGGCGATGTATTAACAATGACAGAAATTATTGGAAAAACAGCGGACGACTTTGCTGTATACAGCGGTGATGATGGTTTAACGTTACCAGCTATGGCAGTTGGAGCTAAAGGTATTATTTCTGTTGCCTCTCATGTAATTGGAAATGAAATGCAAGAAATGATTGCGGCATTCCAAGCAGGAGATTTCAAAAAAGCACAGAAATTACATCAATTACTTGTTAAAGTAACGAATGCGTTATTTATGGCACCGAGCCCAACGCCAGTGAAAACAGCGTTACAAATGGTTGGATTAGATGTAGGATCTGTGCGTTTACCACTTCTTCCATTAACAGAAGAAGAGAGATTAACATTGCAGGGTGTAATGCAATCGATCCCTCGTTAATAAAAATGACCTAGTGTAAAAACTAGGTCATTTTTATTTTGAAAGAAACCTTTTTACAGGTAATTCCTCTTGAAATTTATATACTTCGCCCTTCTTTCTCACGATTTAACTTGTGTTCTATTTCTTGTATCAGTTATAATATGGCTAAGTAGCTTAGTACGGGTATGCTTAGCAAAATTGGAAAAAATTATGGTTTAACGGAATTATCATATCATATCGCATAAGATATTTGATTTATATAATGAAAGAGAGGTGAAACCTGGTTTAAAAAACGAACGAGAACATGATATCGCATAACGGTAAGGACATTCGTCTTGGACGGTGAATATATGGTGGTTGTAGAGTTTCCCTGGTGTCTCTGCGATTTTAGTGAAATCAGTGTTTGCAAGATTTTTAAACCAGGCAACAACATGAAGAGAAAAGAGATTGATTCTGTAAAAGTATTTGCTCTTGGTGGAGTAGGTGAAATCGGGAAAAATATGTATTGTGTGGAAATTGATTCTGAGATTTTTATTGTGGATGCAGGATTGATGTTCCCAGGAGACGAAATGTTTGGAATTGATATTGTTATCCCTGACATTACATATTTAGTAGAAAATCAAGAGCGAGTAAAAGGTTTATTTATTACACATGGTCATGAGGATCACATTGGTGGAATTGTTTATGTGCTGCGTAAACTTTCAATCCCGGTATATGCAACAAAGTTAACAGTAGGTTTAATCCAAGAAAAACTTGGTGAAGCAGGAATGCTTGGTCGTGTAGATTTAAAAACAATTGATTCTAATTCAGAAGTGGAATTCAATACGACAACGGTTTCATTCTTTGGAACCACACATAGTATTCCAGATTCTGTAGGTGTATGTTTCCATACATCAAAAGGTGCTATCGTATATACAGGAGATTTTAAATTCGATCAAACACCAATTGGTAACAGTGGAGCAGATCTTGGGAAGATGGCGCAAATTGGAAATGAAGGTGTTCTTTGTTTGTTATCGGATAGTACGAATGCTGAGCGCCCTGGTTACACGGGTTCTGAAAAAGAAGTTGGGATAGAAATTTCAAAAGTATTTTATGGGGCAGAAGGACGTATCATTGTTGCTTCTTTCGCATCTAATGTACACCGTATTCAGCAAGTATTTGATGCAGCTGCTGAAACAGGACGTAAAGTGGCTGTTGTAGGTCGTAGTATGGTGAAAGTAGTGGATATTGCAAGACGTCTTGGCTATTTAGATGTTCCAGATGGTATGGTTATTTCATTGCAAGAAGTAGATAACTTCCCAGAGAAAAAGGTAGCAATTTTAACAACTGGCAGCCAAGGGGAACCGATGGCAGCTCTTTCAAGAATGGCGAAGCAAGCGCATAAACAAATTTCGATTCGTAAAGGTGATACAGTTATTATTGCGGCATCTCCAATTCCTGGTAATGAAATATCAGTATCGAAAATCATTGATTTGCTATTTAGAGCCGGTGCAGAAGTTGTCTATTATGGAGAAAGAAAGGTTCATGTTTCTGGTCATGGTAGTCAAGAAGAATTGAAATTGATGTTGAATTTAATGAAACCGAAATATTTTATACCCGTACATGGTGAATTTCGTATGCAAAAGGCACATGCGTATTTGGCGGAAGATGTTGGTGTCTTGAAAGACAATATATTTATTGTGGAAAAGGGCGATGTAATTGCTTTTGAAGGAGAAGAGGCAAAACCAGCTGGTAAAGTACAAGCGGGAAATGTTCTTATTGATGGACTAGGTGTAGGTGATGTCGGGAATATTGTCTTGCGTGATCGTAAGATGTTATCACAAGACGGAATTTTAGTTGTTGTTGTAACACTTGGGAAAGAGGAGAAGAAAATTATCTCTGGCCCAGAAATTATTTCACGTGGTTTTGTGTATGTTCGTGAATCTGAAGCGTTAATCGAAAGATCTACAGATATTGTGCGTACAATTGTTGAACAATCCATCAAAGAGTATTCTATTGAATGGTCCATGTTAAAACAAAATATTCGTGAATTGTTAGGACAGTTCTTGTATGAGGAAACGAAGAGAAAACCAATGATTTTACCAATTATCATGGAAGTATAAGAAAGCCACCTTTACGGGTGGTTTTTTCTTTTTCATCCCTATCGCATGAAATTTACAACTTAAGAAATAATAGTTGTATAAGAGTGAAAGGGGATGCGATATGACAGAACGTGATGGTTTAACAAATGAGGAAAAAGAAGTCGAACCGAAAGAGGATGCAAAAGAGGCGTCAGTAATAGAAAAAATTCAACAGCTTGGTCAAACGAACGTTCCGCAAATGAATGAATCGCGTATTCATTGTTTAACGATTGTTGGGCAAGTAGAAGGGCATATGCAGCTTCCACCACAAAATAAAACAACGAAATACGAGCATGTGATTCCACAAATTGTGGCAATTGAGCAGAATCCGAAAATTGAAGGGTTACTTTTATTGTTAAATACCGTTGGTGGTGATGTTGAGGCTGGATTGGCAATCTCTGAAATGGTAGCTTCATTATCGAAACCAACTGTATCTTTGGTTCTAGGTGGAGGGCACTCAATAGGTGTGCCGATTGCTGTGTCAACAGATTATTCATTTATCGCTGAAACGGCAACGATGACAATTCATCCAGTTCGTCTGACTGGTCTTGTTATTGGTGTACCGCAAACATTTGAGTATTTGGATAAAATGCAAGAACGCGTGATTCGATTTGTAACAAAGCATTCAAAAGTGACGGAAGATCGTTTTAAAGAGCTTATGTTTGCTAAGGGGAATTTAACGCGAGATATTGGAACGAATGTAATTGGAATAGATGCAGTGAAGTATGGGCTTATTGATGATGTTGGTGGTATTGGGGATGCGATTCGAAAGTTAAATGAATTAATAGATATGAAAGTAGATGGGGATCAATACGGGAAGTTACTACAATGATTTTATATACGATTATGCCAGAACAACTTGTTTATCAAGCTGATTATTCACAGTACGAACAACAAAAAATAGTGAATGTAAACGGAGTGGAAATGGTTGTATCTGAAGAGAATAGTCAATACTACTCTGTTGTTCGTGTACTAAGTACAAATCCATCCCACTACTTGCAGTATGAGCCAGGCCAGAAAATAACCTTTTAGCAAAAAACAGGATTTTGTTTAGAAGCTATGGTATAATATAAAAAACAAGACGGTTGAGCAGCCATGATTAGGCTGCTTTCTTCTGTTTACGTGAAATTTTACAAGATGTGTAAAATTTCACGTAAACAGATCTAAAAATGTGACGAATGATATGCAAAAAATGCTTTCAATAAATGAAAGTTCCACTTAATTTTTGGACTTGGGGTGAAGAAATGGTAAAACAAAAGCAAAGAGGGACGAAATCAAAAGCAAGACGTACGATAAAGCCAACTTTGTATTACGAAATCGTCGGGTTGACTCTTTTTGCACTTTCAATCATTACAATCTTACAGCTAGGTATTGTAGGAAAATCGTTTGTGTTATTTTTTCGCTTTTTCTTTGGCGAATGGTACATAATTGGTGTATTAGGTGTAATAGCTTTATCTATTGTGTTTGTTATAAGACGTGGTTGGCCCAATCTTTTAAATAAACGATTAATCGGTGTCTATTTAATTGTGTTAGCAATATTAATGTTCAGTCATATTACATTATTTAACCTTCTTACAAAGGACGGAGCGGTAGAAAACACATCTGTAATTGTGAGTACAAAAGATATGTTCTTTCTTGAGATGAAGAAAGGTGCAGAAACGGTTCATTTAGGTGGAGGTATGTTTGGAGCGCTTATGTTTGCAACATTTTACTTTTTGTTTGATGAAGTAGGTGCTTACATTATTGGGATTATTTTAGTTATTCTTGGCATACTTTGCATTACAAACAAACATATCGGGGAAGTACTAGCCCCAGTTGGACGCATACTTAGAAGTCAATTTCAAGTAATGCAAGGTGATTATAAGGACTGGAGAGCAAAACGCACTGCTGAACAAACAGAAAAGAAAAAAACGACAAGACGCACGCGTAGTGAACGTCATGATACACAAGAAGAGGTGGTTGAACCAGTAGAAGAAATAGAAATTGGGCCACCAATCATTTCAAATTTCACAGAGAATTACCCAGTAAGTGAAGAAAGGGATAAAAATAGTGAAGATGGAGTTGGTGATGGTTTGATTGCATCGCCTGTAATGGAAGATGAAATTCCATCTACTTCAAAAGAGCAGCCACAAAAGAAACGAGGAGAAAAAATTGTTGAATCTCTAGAAGGGGAAGCGAAAGCTCCTCCAATGCAATTTTCAAATGTGGAAAACAAAGATTATAAGCTTCCTGCTATCGATATATTGAAGTTCCCAAAAAACAAACAGGTGACAAACGAAAATGAGAAAATTTATGAAAATGCTCGTAAATTGGAGCGGACGTTCCAAAGTTTTGGTGTAAAAGCAAAAGTAACGAAAGTACATAAAGGACCTGCAGTTACGAAATATGAAGTGTATCCTGATATGGGAGTGAAAGTAAGTAAAATTGTGAGTTTGAGTGATGATTTAGCACTCGCATTAGCTGCGAAAGATATTCGTATTGAAGCTCCTATTCCGGGGAAATCCGCAGTAGGAATCGAAGTTCCAAATTCAGAGGTTTCGATGGTAACGCTTAGAGAAGTACTTGATTCGAAAGCGAACAATCATCCGGAAGAAAAATTATTAATCGGTCTTGGGCGTGATATTACTGGTGAAGCAGTATTAGCACGTTTAAATAAGATGCCCCATCTATTAGTAGCTGGAGCAACTGGTAGCGGAAAGAGTGTGTGTATTAACGGTATTATTGTTAGTATTTTGATGCGTGCTAAACCACATGAAGTAAAATTAATGATGATTGATCCAAAAATGGTAGAGTTGAATGTATACAATGGTGTCCCGCATTTATTAACACCTGTTGTAACAGATCCGAAAAAAGCATCACAAGCTTTGAAAAAAGTTGTGAGTGAGATGGAGCGCCGTTATGAATTGTTTGCTCATAGTGGAACGCGTAATATTGAAGGCTATAATGAATACATTAGACAACATAATGACCAATCAGAAGCAAAGCAGCCTGAGCTTCCATACATTGTTGTAATTGTGGACGAGTTGGCCGATTTAATGATGGTTGCCTCCTCAGATGTAGAAGATGCAATTATGCGTTTAGCGCAGATGGCACGTGCTGCTGGTATTCATTTGATTATTGCGACGCAACGTCCATCGGTTGATGTTATTACAGGTGTTATTAAAGCGAATATCCCATCTCGAATTGCGTTTGCTGTGTCTTCACAAACTGACTCTCGGACAATTCTTGATAGCGGAGGCGCTGAGAAATTACTAGGACGAGGGGATATGCTATTCATACCAATTGGTGCATCAAAACCAGTTCGTGTACAAGGGGCGTTTCTATCAGATGATGAAGTGGAAAGAGTTGTAGAATATGTGATTGGACAACAAAAAGCCCAATATCAAGAAGATATGATACCGCAAGATGTACCGGAAACAAAGCAAGAAGTAGAAGATGAATTATATGATGAAGCGGTTCAGCTCGTTGTAGAAATGCAAACAGCTTCTGTTTCTATGTTGCAACGTAGATTCCGAGTAGGATATACACGTGCAGCACGTCTTATTGATGCAATGGAAATGAATGGTGTAGTTGGACCTTATGAAGGTAGTAAGCCGAGAGAAGTGTTAATTAAAGATATTCAAGAAAAGAGTTCTTAATAAAAAAGCCCAATTGTTTGCAATTGGGCTTTTTTATATAGTGTTTTTGTTATATACTATAGTCAACAAAAAGAAAGGGCTTTCATTTTTGAATATAATTTAAAATGCGAATGCTTTTAATGTTATTTTTGAAAAACGTTCGACATTATCTGTAAAAAAGTGTTGAATTGTGTTGACACGTATGGGAGCAAGTGTTACGATTACTTCGAAAAGAATCACTGCCTCATATAATCTTGGAGATAAGGTCCATAAGTTTCTACCTGGCAACCATGAATTGCTAGACTATGAGGGGGAAAGTGTGTAACAAAGGATGTAAGGAATCTTTGTATCTAACTTTTTCTCTATATGAGGAATGTTGTGGTGCAAAGTTTTTTTTATGAAATAAAGATAGAAAATTTCATTTTGAAAAATTATTAACATTTATTCGACAAATCTCATTTTATTGTAGCGTTACTATGTTGTTGGTTGAAAAAAGAGAACAGAAGTCTTACATCAGAGGTCGAATAATTGGAATGCGGGGGAGTCTTATGTCAGTTAAATCCGATAGTCGACACTTATATTTACGAGTGATCGATCACATTAAAGAAAAAATCAAAAGTGGGGCATATAAAGAAAAACAAAAGCTGCCTTCAGAGTTTGATTTAGCGAAAGAACTTGGCGTAAGTAGAGCAACTTTACGAGAAGCGTTACGTATTTTAGAAGAGGAGAACGTTGTGATTCGCAGACATGGTGTTGGTACTTTTGTGAATTCAAAACCGCTGTTTTCTTCTGGAATTGAACAGCTTTCTAGTATTACAGATATGATTTCTAGTGTGGGGAAAACACCGGGAACAATCTTTCTATCATCATCTACTACAAGTTTAACAGAGGAAGAAAAAGAGAAGTTTAATAGTGATGAAGGTTTTGAGGCTGTAATGATTGAGCGTGTACGTACAGCAGATGGGGAACCTGTTGTCTACTGTATTGACAAGTTAGCGAAAGAAATATTGCCGGATTTATCTGATTATAACGAAGAATCACTACTTACTGTAATTCATAATAACACGCATAAACGTATTACGTATGCGGTTGCTCATATTGAACCAATTGGTTATCATCCGAAAATATCACCAATCCTGCAATGCGAGCCAGAGACGGCGTTACTAATTTTAAAGCAAATGCATTATGATCAAAATGATGAGCCAATCTTATATTCTATTAATTATTTTCGAGCAGATAAATTTAGCTTCCATGTATTACGAAAACGTATGTAATCCGTTCCTTTTTAGGGAGGTGACAGCAAGAAGAAAGGGACACTAGCATATGAATAGATACATATATCATTTAGGAGGGGTTTCTAGTATGAAGAAAAAAACAGGTGTTTTATTATCCTTAACGTTGGCAGCGAGCGCGGTGTTAGGTGCATGTGGTAATTCGGATAAGGCAAGTGGGGACAAGAAAGATGGAAAGAGCATTAAAGTAGGTATGGTTACAGACGTTGGGGGCGTTGATGATAAATCGTTTAACCAGTCTTCTTGGGAAGGTTTGAAAAAATTTGGTAAAGATAATGGGTTAAAAGAGAAAACAAACTATCGTTACCTTCAGTCTGAAAAAGAAGCGGACTATATTCCAAACTTAAAGAAATTTGCCAAAGACAAATATGATTTATCTTTTGGTATTGGATATAAATTAGAAAAAGCAATCGGGGAAGTTGCAAAAGAATTTCCAAAACAACAGTTTGCAATTGTAGATACTGTCGTAAAAGAACCGAACGTAACTAGCATTACATTTAAGGATCATGAAGGGTCATTTCTTGTAGGTGCAGTAGCAGCGATGTCAACAAAAACGAATAAGGTTGGTTTTGTTGGCGGAATGAAGAGTGATTTAATTAGTAAGTTTGAGAACGGATTTAAAGCTGGTGCTAAAGCTGTTAATCCAAACATCGAGATTGTATCTGAATATGCAGAAGCGTTTGATAAACCTGAAAAAGGTACAGTTCTTGCATCAGCGATGTACGGACAGGGAGTAGATGTGATTTATCACGCTGCTGGCGGTACGGGTAACGGTGTATTTACTGAAGCGAAAAACCGTAAGAAAAAAGGTGAAAATGTTTGGGTAATCGGTGTTGACCGTGACCAACATCAAGAAGGTATGCCTGAAAATGTAACATTAACTTCTATGGTAAAACGTGTTGACGTTGCAGTTCAAAAAGTAGCAGAAGAAGCAAAAGACGGTAAACTAAAAGGTGGAAAAGTAGAAGAGTTTGGTTTAAAAGATGATGGTATCGGTATTGCAAAAACAACTGACAACGTGAAAAAAGTAAACCCAGAAATTCTAACAAAAGTAGAAGAATTCGAGAAGAAAATTACTGCTGGTGAAATTAAAGTACCTGCGACTGATGATGAGTACAAGCAATATGAGGCTTCTCTTAAGAAATAACGATAGAGAAATAGCAAAGGTTAGTTCTTAGAACTAACCTTTGTATATATAAAAGTACTGTTAATAGAGTGTAATAGGGGACTGTTCCCTGTTAAAAGGAGGAACAATATGGAATACGTAATTGAGATGAATAATATTACAAAAGTATTCCCAGGCATTGTAGCGAATGATGATATTACGCTACAAGTAAAACAAGGAGAGATACATGCTCTACTTGGAGAAAATGGTGCAGGGAAATCAACGCTCATGAATGTATTATTTGGTTTGTATCAACCAGAGCAAGGGGAAATTAAAATTAAAGGTAACCCTGTAAAAATTACCAATCCTAACATTGCAAATGATCTTGGTATTGGGATGGTTCATCAACATTTTATGCTCGTTCATAATTTTACAGTTACAGAGAATATTATTCTTGGAAATGAACCGAAGAAAAAAGGAAAGATTGCTATTGAAGATGCTGCAAAAGAAATAAAGCAGTTATCTGAACAATATGGTTTAGCGGTAGATCCGTATGCAAAGATAGAAGATATTTCTGTAGGTATGCAGCAACGTGTTGAGATATTAAAAACTCTCTATAGAGGCGCAGAAATTTTAATATTCGATGAACCGACGGCAGTGTTAACTCCTCAAGAAATTTATGAACTCATTCAAATTATGAAAAAGCTTGTACAAGAAGGTAAATCTATTATTCTCATTACACATAAGTTAAAAGAAATTATGGAAGTATGTGATCGCTGTACAATCATTCGAAAAGGAAAAGGGATTGGAACTGTTGACGTTGCAAATACAAATGAACATAAACTTGCAGAATTAATGGTCGGACGTCAAGTGAATTTTAAAACAGAAAAATTAGACGCCCAACCTAAGGAAGCTGTACTTTCCATTGCAAATCTTGTGGTTCATGATGCGCGCCAATTACCTGCTGTAAAAGGCCTTGACTTAACTGTTCGTGCAGGAGAAATTGTCGGTATTGCAGGGATTGATGGAAATGGACAAAGTGAATTGATAGAAGCAATTACTGGTTTACGAAAAGTTGAGTCAGGTTCTATTGCAATTAAAGGGAAAGAAATAACAAACTGGCCAGTTAGACGTATCACTGAAGAAGGAATTGGTCATATTCCAGAAGATCGTCATAAACACGGACTCGTTCTTGATTTTTCTGTTAGAGATAATATTGTATTACAAACGTATTATAAGAACCCGTTTTCAAATAAAGGAATTTTGAATTTTAGCGAAATTACTAAAAAAGCCAAAGCGCTTATTCAACAATTTGATGTGCGTACACCAGGGGAGCAAACATTAGCTCGCGCGCTTTCCGGTGGAAATCAGCAAAAAGCGATTATTGCACGGGAAGTGGATCGCGATCCTGATTTATTAATTGCAGCGCAACCAACACGTGGTTTAGATGTTGGGGCAATTGAATTTATCCATAAAAAATTAATTGAGCAGAGAGATAAAGGAAAAGCGGTGCTTCTTTTATCTTTAGAACTTGATGAAATTTTAAATGTGAGTGACCGTGTCGCGGTTATTTATGAAGGGAAAATCGTAGCAATAGTTGATGCGAAAGAAACAACTGAACAACAGCTTGGTCTTTTAATGGCTGGGGGAACGGAGAAAGAGCAGGTGGGTACAAATGGCTAAAAAAATATTAACCGAACGAACGATTAATATTTTAGTTCCTGTATTATCAGTTATCTTTGGATTACTTGTAGGCGCTATTGTAATGCTAGTAAGTGGATATGATCCAATTGTTGGATACGGTGCACTTTGGACTGGTATGTTTGGTAGTTCAAGTGCAATCGGAGAAACACTACGTACAATGATACCGCTTGTTCTTGCTGGATTGTCAGTAGCATTTGCGTTTCGTACAGGGTTATTTAATATCGGTGTAGAAGGCCAGTTACTGGTTGGGTGGCTTGCGGCAGTTTGGTTTGGTTATGCCGTATCACTCCCTGCATTTATTCATATTCCGTTATCTATTTTGGTAGCGGCGGTTGTAGGTGGATTATGGGGATTTATTCCGGGATATTTAAAAGGGAAATTTAAAGTTAACGAAGTTATTGTCACAATTATGATGAACTATATTGCGTTATATGTTACATATGACATCATTAAACGTTTTTTACATGAAGGAAACGATAAAACATATGATGTTAAATCAAGTGCGTCTTTAGCTTCGGATTGGTTATCTTCTTTGACAGATGGATCACGTCTTCATTGGGGGATTATTGTTGCGATTCTTATTGCAATTTTTATGTGGTTTTTACTAGATAGAACAACTTTAGGTTATGAATTAAAATCAGTTGGATTTAACCAACATGCGTCACAATATGCAGGGATGAAAGTTTCACGTAATGTTATCCTTTCTATGACAATTGCTGGTGCGTTTGCAGGGATTGGCGGTGCAATGGAAGGGCTTGGTACATTCCAAAGCATGACAGCAATGTCTACATTCACGGGAATTGGATTTGATGGAATCGCAGTAGCTCTTCTTGGGGGGAATAATCCATTCGGTATTTTACTTGCAGCTTTACTATTTGGTGGGTTAAAAAGTGCAGCGCCGCAAATGAACTTTGAAGCAGATGTTCCATCAGAGCTGATTAACGTAATTATTGCATGTATAATCTTCTTTGTTGCATGTAGTTATGTTTTAAGATGGGCACTTACTCGCATGAGCAAGGAGGGGAAATAAATGAGTTTCCTAGATATTTTAGCGATTCTTGTAACAGGGACATTATATACGGCGGCACCGCTTATTTTTACAGCGTTAGGTGGAGTGTTTAGTGAGCGTTCAGGTGTTGTAAATATTGCGTTAGAAGGATTAATGTTATTCGGTGCGTTTATTGGTGTTGTTACAACGCTATTAATGGGTGATACTTGGGGAGCAATGACTCCTTGGATTGCGCTTATCTTTGCTGCAATTGGTGGCGGATTATTTGCACTTCTTCATGCGCTTGCATCAATTACGTTCCGGGCTGATCAAGTTGTCAGTGGAGTTGCTATCAACTTTTTAGCACTTGGTTTAACGGTGTTTGCAATTAAGAAGATCTTTGGCAAAGGACAAACTGACTTTATTCAATACCGTATTGAAAAGATTGATGTTCCAGGACTTTCGGATATTCCGGTTATCGGAAAAATCTTTTTCTCAAATGTACCATTAACATCATATGTTGCCATTATTTTAGCATTTGTTGTTTGGTACATTATTTATAAAACGCCATTTGGTCTTCGTCTTCGCGCTGTCGGTGAACACCCAATGGCAGCAGATACAATGGGGATTAATGTGTATAAAATGCGTTATGTTGCTGTTTGTATTTCAGGGATGTTTGCAGGGGTTGGTGGTGCAATTTTTGCAATGTCAATCTCTAATAACTTCTCAGGTGCCACGATTACAGGGCAAGGTTTCTTGGCGTTAGCTGCAATGATTTTCGGGAAATGGAATCCACTTGGTGCGCTTGGTGCTGCATTGTTTTTCGGTTTTGCGCAATCACTTAGTGTAACAGGCGGTACAATTCCGGTATTAGATCAAATTCCAAGTGTTTTATTAACGATATTACCATATGTGTTCACGATTTTAGCGCTGGTTGGTTTTGTAGGGCGTTCAGAAGCTCCTAAAGCGCTTGGAACACCATATGAAAAAGGAAAACGATAAGTACGGATAAAGTATTGATAAAGCTCGCACATTAGTGCGGGCTTTTTTACATAGAATATGCTTAATACAGAAATTTTCTTTCTCTCTTTAATTGGTAAACTGTTTGAGGAAAAGATATATAAGGGAGAAAATTTGATTTTTTGTTTCTAAAAACTGTATATTGAAAAGGAATATTCCTACATACGTAAAGGAGGGCTATTAATGAAACTGATGGAACAGCAAATGCATGAATTAGGTGGTTTGCGTGTACATATCATTCCGACAGATAAATATAAAACAAATACATTTGTATTTCGTTTTAAAGCACCATTGAATGAAGAAACGGTGACAGAGCGTGCTTTATTACCATATGTATTACAAAGTGCAACAGAAAAATTCCCATCCGTAATTCGTCTTCGTCAATATTTAGAGGAATTGTACGGTTCTTCCCTAGCCGTAGATGTAAGTAAAAAAGGGGAAGATCATATTGTCTCTATTTATGTCGATATTGCCAATGAAACATATTTACAGGATGCACCGCCGCTCTTTGAAAAAGCGCTGTCTATGCTGTCTGATATTGTATTGCATCCAGCAACAGAAGGAAACGGTTTTTTACAATCAATTGTAGAAAGTGAAAAAAGAGCGCTCGTGCAAAGAATTGAGGCTACATATGATGATAAAATGCGCTATGCAAATGAACGATTAATTGAAGAAATGTGTAAAGTAGAAGCATATCGTTTAAGTGCAAATGGTCAAAAAGAGCGTGTTGCTTCCATTACGAATGAAACTTTATACCGCTATTATCAAAAGATGTTGGCAGAAGATGAAATGGATCTATATATCATAGGTGACATAGCTGATGATGCGATTGACCTAGTAGGTAAATACTTTTCAATCGCACCTCGTGCAGCAAAGGAGAAGAATGTCGTTCTGCATAAGCGAAATAATGAAGAACAAGAAATTGTCGAAAAACAAGAGTTAAAGCAAAGTAAATTAAATATTGGATATCGTACATTTATTACGTACCGTGATGAAGATTATTTTGCATTGCAGCTGTTTAATGGATTATTTGGTGGATTCTCACACTCAAAATTATTTGTGAATGTGCGCGAAAAAAATAGTTTAGCGTATTATGCAGCATCGCGTTTTGAAAGCCATAAAGGTCTTCTTTTTGTTATGTCAGGAATTGAGGCGAAAAATTATGAAAAAGCGGTCGAGATTATTAAAGAGCAGATGAAAGCGATGCAAAGCGGTGATTTTTCAGAAGAAGAGATGCATCAAACAAAGAGTGTCATTCAAAATCAAATTTTAGAGGCGATTGATACACCGCGTGGGTTCGTAGAAATGCTTTATCATGGCGTCATTGCAGGGCACACGCGTCCGGTAGAGGAATGGTTAAGTGGGATTGAACGTGTTACGAAAGAGGAGATTGTAAAAGTTGCCAATAACATTGAGTTAGATACGATTTACTTTTTACACGGAACGGAGGGAGAATAGATGGAGAAAATTTCTTATGAACAATTAAAAGAAACGCTTTATTATGAAAAGCTTCCAAATGGGTTAGATGTATATATATTGCCAAAGCAAGGGTTTAACAAAACTTTTGCGACATTTACAACAAAATATGGCTCCGTTGATAATATATTTGTTCCACTGGGAAAAGAAGAAATGGTTCGGGTACCAGATGGGATTGCTCATTTTCTTGAACATAAATTGTTTGAAAAAGAAGATCATGATGCATTTCAACTGTTTAGTAAGCAAGGTGCTTCTGCGAATGCTTTTACGTCATTTACGAGAACAGCGTACTTGTTTTCTTGTACATCAAATGTAGAACAAAATTTAAATACATTATTAAATTTCGTTCAAGAGCCATATTTTTCTGAAAAAACAGTTGAAAAAGAAAAAGGTATTATTGGCCAAGAAATTCAAATGTATCAGGATAATCCAGATTGGCGTTTGTATTTTGGTTTAATCGATAGTTTATTTATTAAACATCCAATTAAAATTGATATTGCAGGAACGATTGAATCCATTAGTAAAATTACAAAAGACTTATTGTATGAATGTTATGAAACATTTTATCATCCGAGTAACATGTTGTTATTTGTTGTAGGTGCAATTGACCCAGAAAAAACAATGAATTTGGTACGTGAAAACCAGGCGAAAAAAGATTATAAAAATCAACCAGAAATCGTACGTTCATTTGAAGATGAACCAGAAGCAGTAAATGAAAAGAAAAAAATTATTTCTATGCCTGTTCAGACGCCGAAATGTTTAGTCGGTATTAAAGCGACTGGCCTTAAAGAAAAAGGGCAAGAACTTTTAAAACAAGAGATTGCGCTTACATTACTTTTAGATTATTTATTTGGGAAGGGATCAGCGCATTATGAGTCATTATATAATGAAGGGCTCATTGATGATTCATTCTCTTATGATTATACAGAAGAAAGCAACTTTGGTTTTGCAATGGTTGGTGGCGATACGAAACAGCCAGATGAGCTAGCCGATCGCTTGAAAGGTATTTTATTACAGACTGATTATAATGAGTTAGATGAGAAAACGCTAGAGCGTGTGAAGAAAAAGAAAATTGGTGGCTTCTTACGCTCGCTTAACTCACCTGAATACATTGCAAATCAATTCACAAGGTATGCGTTTAATGAATCTAGTTTATTTGATGCTCTTTCCGTTTTAGAGGGCTTAACTGTTCAAGATTTACAAGAAGCAGCAAAAGTATTTTTATCTGAAGAAAGAATGAGTATTTGTCAAGTTTTGCCGAAGAAATAAAATGAAACGTGAATAAGTGGGGCTTCAGCCTTACGATTTAGAACTTTATGGACAGTGTATCCCCTCATCTAACTTTTTGGCTATTGCTGAATTGTAAGGTGAGGGGTATTATTTGTTTGTGAATACACGACAAGATTAGTGATTTGAAAGAGTTTTTCTGTAGAGGAAAGATAAGAGAGGGTATATATGACGAAGTTTGCATTAGTGACTGGAGGAAGCGGAGGAATCGGCTCTGCAATTTCAAAACAATTAGTTAAAGATGGTTATACGGTGTATGTTCATTACAACAAGAGTGAAGAAAAAATAAATGGATTAAAGCGTGAGCTAGGTGTCATTATTCCAGTTCAAGCTAATTTAGCTACGCCAGATGGTGTGCAAAAGCTCTGGGCACAAATTCATCATCCTCTTGATGTTATTGTGTATGCAGCTGGAAAAAGTATATTTGGTTTAGTAACAGATGTGACGAATGAGCAATTGAATGAGATGGTGGAATTGCAAGTGAAGAGTGTCTATAATCTTTTTTCACTTGCGCTGCCATCGATGATTCGCCTGCGAAGAGGAAATATCGTTGTTATTTCCTCTATATGGGGACAAGTAGGAGCTTCTTGTGAGGTGCTATATTCTATGGTAAAAGGTGCACAAAATTCATATGTAAAAGCACTTGCAAAAGAGGTTGCGCTAAGTGGTATACGTGTAAATGCAGTGGCACCAGGAGCAATAGAGACGGAAATGTTAAGTGTGTTTTCAGAAGAGGACAAGAAAGGAATTGCAGAAGAGATTCCAATTGGAAGGATTGGATTTTCAGAAGAAGTAGCAAAAACTGTTTCCTTCCTTGTATCACCAGGGTCTTCGTATATAACAGGACAAATTATTGGAGTGAATGGCGGCTGGCATTGTTAAAATAAAAAATTGTACATAAAAAATGAGGAATTGCACAAATTAAGCATGATTCGATTACTTATAATAGTGAGGTGCTTAATCATGTCAGTACTAGATAATTTTGACCAGTGGAAAAGCTTTTTAGGAGAGCGCTTAGAACAGGCCCAAGGAAAAGGACTTGATGGTGGTGCAGTTTCAGATATGGCCTTCCGTGTAGGGGATTATTTGGCAAATGAAGTAGAGGCACGAAATGATCAAGAAAAATTATTGGCGGAGCTTTGGAAAGTCGCTGATGAACAAGAACAACATACAATTGCTAATCTAATGGTAAAGTTTGTACAGCATAAGTAAAAAAGAGAGGAGAAAATCCTCTCTTTTTTTTAGGTATTGAAAATACCACGCTTCAATTATACATTTATCTTCCCTATTAACGTAAAATCATATAATATAGTACATAGGTGTAAAGTAAGCAAGGGGAGTGACGTCTGATGATTGAATGGTATTTTGAGTATGAAATACATAAAAACCGACCTGGCTTGCTTGGTGACGTTTCTTCGTTAATCGGTATGCTTGGCATTAATATTGTCACAATTAATGGTGTAGATAATGCTCGGCGTGGATTGTTGCTTATGTGTGATAATCAAGAGCAAATCTCTAGGCTTGAATCAATTTTGAATACGATGGATAATATAACGGTAACGAAATATCGTCCGCCAAAGCTCAGAGATAGGTTGGCAGTTAGGCACGGTAGGTACATACAGCGAGATGCAGATGATAAGAAAACATTTCGTTTTGTGCGTGATGAACTCGGGTTACTCGTTGATTTTATGGCAGAACTCATGAAAAAAGAAGGACATAAACTTATCGGGATAAGAGGAATGCCTCGTGTTGGAAAAACAGAATCTATCGTTGCTGCAAGCGTTTGTGCAAATAAGCGTTGGCTTTTTGTTTCGTCTACGCTTATTAAACAAACTGTACGTAGTCAATTAATTGAAGATGAGTATAGTGACGATAATATTTTTATATTAGACGGCATTGTTTCAACAAAGCGTGCGAATGAAAGGCATTGGCAGCTCGTTCGTGAAATTATGAGATTACCCGCAACTAAAGTTGTCGAACATCCAGATGTATTTGTGAGTCAATCAGAATATACACTTGATGATTTTGATTATATTATTGAATTGCGTAACGATTATGATGAAGAAATTCAATATAATTTAGTAGATGAAATTGAGCAAGGAGCGCAAAGTAATTTCTCTATGTTTGACTTTTAAAGAAATATTGAGGTGTTAGTAGTGACGGAATTAGGACAAAAGCTGAAGGAAGCAAGAGAAGCGAAAGGCTTGTCTATTGATCAGCTACATGAGGTTACGAAAATTCAAAAACGTTATTTAATAACAATTGAAGAGGGCGATTATAGTATATTGCCTGGTGCATTTTATGCACGTGCATTTATTAAACAATATGCGGATGCGGTTGGTCTAAACGGAGAAGAGTTACTTGTAGAGTATCAAAGTGTAATACCACAATCCGAATCTCATGATGTACCGCAAGTATCAAAAAGTCAAAAGACGCAAGAAACGATGCAAAAAGCAGCATCGCTTCCAATAGCAGATCATATGCCTAAAATATTGATTGCATTATTGGTAATTACATTAGGCGTAGCTGTGTGGTTTGTTTTCCAATGGTTAAATGGAAAAGACGAAGGGCAAGCAAAGCAAACGAAAAGTGAACAGATAGAAGTACAAAAGGCGAAAAATTCTCCGCTTGATGAAAAGAAAGATGAAGTAAAAGCAGAAGAGCCTAAAAAAGAAGAGCCTAAAAAAGAAGAACCGAAGAAAGAAGAACCACCAGCACAGCAACCGCCTGCTGGACAAGAAGAAGTGAAGGTTGTTGGAACAAGTGGAAAGGTATCTACTTTGGAAGTTCATAATAATAAAGCACTTGAGTTAGAGATTACAGCGAAGGGTGCAAGTTATGTAGATATTAAAAATGAGGATGGAAATGCCATTTTTAATGGTACACTTCAAGAGGGACAAACAGAAAAACATGATTTAACAACAGCGAAAGAAGTACATCTTAACATTGGAAGTGCACCAAATGTTGATGTTAAACTGAATGGCCAAGTTGTTGCTTTCCCATTAGATCCAGAAAAGGAATATCACCAAAGATTAGTGTTTAAAAATCTAGGGGTAGGGCAACCTGCACAATAACAGTCATCGCCTCGATGACTTTTTTTCAATGAACAAATGTTTTTGACATGATGGAGGAATAGCTGTGAATTTACCAAATAAAATTACAATATCTCGAATCTGCCTAATTCCAATTTTTTTAGTAATTATGTTAGCTCCTTTTAACTGGGGAACATATACAGTTGGAAATGTAGATTTACCAATTCAACATTTAGTAGGGGCAATCATTTTTATTGTTGCTTCAGCTACAGACTGGATTGATGGACATTATGCAAGAAAGTATGATCTCGTAACAAATCTAGGGAAGTTTCTTGATCCGTTAGCTGATAAGTTACTTGTTTCAGCTGCGCTTATTGCATTAGTAGAAATGCAATATGTACCAGCTTGGATTGTTATTGTAATCATTAGTCGTGAGTTTGCTATAACGGGATTACGTCTTGTTCTGGCTGGAACTGGTGAGGTTGTTGCGGCAAATATGTTAGGGAAAATTAAAACATGGACGCAAATTATTGCGATTTCAGCGTATTTATTGCATGATGTACCGTTAAATTTAATCCATATTCCGGTTGCGGATATTTTCATATGGATCGCACTTTTCTTTACAGTTATTTCTGGCTGGGACTATTTCTGGAAAAATAGAGCTGCTTTTGTAAATTCAAAATAACAGCTTATGGGGGAATCGGAATGAATGCCGAAATTATTGCGGTTGGAACAGAATTGTTGCTCGGACAAATTACAAATACAAATGCGAAGTTTTTATCTGAAAAGTTAGCTTCCATCGGAATTAATGTGTATTATCATACTGTTGTGGGTGATAATAATCATCGTTTACAAGAGGCGATTCAAATTGCTGAAAAGCGTGCAGATATCCTCATTTTTACTGGTGGATTAGGACCGACAAAAGATGATTTAACGAAAGAAACCATTGCTTCAACCTTACAAGAAGAACTTGTTTATGATGAAGTGGCATTAACGTCAATTGGCGAGTATTTTAAACGCACAGGACGTGAATTCACAGAAAATAATAAGAAACAAGCACTTGTTTTAAAAGGCTCGACTGTATTTGCAAATGATCATGGTATGGCACCAGGTATGGGCTTAGCTAAGAACGAAAAAGTGTATGTTTTGTTACCTGGTCCACCAAAAGAAATGCAACCGATGTATACAAGTTATGTAGAGCCATTTTTACGTAACTTTACAACTGAAGAGCATATATATTCCCGTGTTCTTCGTTTTTTCGGCATTGGAGAATCCCAACTGGAAGTGAAAGTTCAAGACTTAATTGACGGGCAAACAAATCCAACAATTGCTCCGCTAGCTTCAGATGGAGAAGTAACGCTTCGCTTGACCGCTAAACATCATGATGTAAAGCAAGCAGAAGTACTTATTCAACATGTAGAAGATTTGATTTTAGAACGAGTAGGGGAATTTTTCTACGGATATAACCAAGATTTTCTTCATACTAAAGCAATTGATTTATTGAAGAAAAAAGGTTTAACTTTAGCGTGTGCGGAAAGTTTAACAGGTGGTCTGTTTGGAAATCAAGTAACAGAAAATGCTGGTGTATCTTCTGTATTTAAGGGCGGCGTAATTTGTTATCATAACGATGTAAAGCAACATATATTACATGTACCTGAAGAAACATTACAAACACTTGGTGCTGTTAGTGAACAATGCGCTCATTATCTTGCTGAAAATGTAAAGGCATTGCTGAAGGCAGATGTTGGGATTAGCTTCACGGGAGTAGCAGGACCGGATTTTTCAGAAAATAAAGAACCAGGAACTGTATTTATTGGGTTAGCAATAAAGGATGAGCCGACAGTGGTATTCCCTCTTAAATTAAGTGGAAGTCGTCAGCAAGTCCGAGAACGCTCTGTAAAATATGGATTTTATCATTTGTATAAAAAGCTAGAAGAGATTTAATCTCTTCTAGCTTTTTTGTAATGAAAAATCATACATTCTTCTATAGAAAATAAAAAAATCGAATAAATGTTCGATTTTTGTTGGCAAATTAATATGAAAATAGGTATAATAAGATTAGCAATTCAGTTAAGGAGGAATTTTGAATGAGTGATCGTCAAGCGGCATTAGATATGGCGTTAAAACAAATAGAGAAGCAATTCGGTAAAGGTTCCATTATGAAGTTAGGAGAACAGGCAGAACGTAGAGTTTCTACAGTACCAAGTGGTTCGTTAGCACTTGATGTAGCTTTAGGTGTTGGTGGTTATCCGCGAGGCCGTATTATTGAAATCTACGGACCTGAAAGCTCAGGTAAAACAACGGTTTCCTTACATGCGATTGCAGAAGTGCAACGTCAAGGTGGACAAGCGGCATTTATTGATGCAGAACATGCGATGGATCCGGTATATGCACAAAAGTTAGGTGTTAATATTGATGAGTTATTATTATCACAGCCTGATACAGGAGAACAAGGTTTAGAAATCGCAGAAGCATTAGTACGAAGCGGTGCAATTGATATCATCGTAATTGACTCTGTAGCAGCTCTTGTACCAAAAGCAGAAATCGAAGGAGAAATGGGTGACTCTCACGTCGGTTTACAAGCACGTTTAATGTCACAAGCACTTCGTAAGCTTTCTGGTGCAATCAACAAGTCAAAAACAATTGCAATCTTTATTAACCAAATTCGTGAAAAAGTTGGGGTTATGTTCGGGAACCCAGAAACAACTCCAGGTGGTCGTGCGTTGAAATTCTATTCAACAGTTCGTCTAGAAGTGCGTCGCGCTGAGCAATTAAAACAAGGTAATGACATTGTTGGTAACAAAACGAAAGTAAAAGTAGTGAAAAATAAAGTAGCACCTCCTTTCCGTGTTGCTGAAGTGGATATTATGTACGGAGAAGGTATTTCACGAGAAGGTGAGATTTTAGATATGGCTTCTGAACTTGATATCGTTCAAAAAAGCGGTGCTTGGTATTCTTATAATGAAGAACGTTTAGGACAAGGACGCGAAAATGCGAAACAGTTCTTAAAAGAAAATCAAGATATAAGGGAGGAAATTGCCTTCTTTATTCGTGAACATCATGGGATTGGTGAAGATTCTGCACCTGAGAGCACAGAAGAAGGAACTCTTCTTGACTAATAAAAGACACGATTTCGTGTCTTTTATTTTTTATCCCAAAATAATATGTAATGTGGTTGTTCGTTAAGGCACTCTCGTTTGTGAAAATTGATTTGGTAGGAGCTGGTATCATTAGTGAATATAAACTTTCTTCGTTAAAAGAAGATTTTCATGACAAAGGTAAAGAAAGTAAAAGTAGACAACGCTTGACAATGAAAAATGCGATAGATACAATGAGAATGTATATTTTTTCTTATATACGATACACTCTTCTCTAGAAGAGAAGTAACATTCGGAGTAGGTCCTATACCTTTTCGAAATAATAATATGACATTTTAATTGTGAAATGAAGAAAGTCCCTTAAAAAAGCGGGGCGACGGTCTTTGCTGTACGTTGCAAATCAATGTACATGCCGACAGTCTTTTTTCATTCATAGCAAGGGGAGGTGAAATCATGAGTAGTACAGTTTGGGTACTCATCTCCATTTTGCTTGCAACAGTCGGTGCAGTTGTTGGCTTTTTTGTTCGAAAGTCTATTGCAGAAGCGAAGATTAATGGTGCAGCAAACGAAGCGAAACGCATTTTAGAAGATGCAAATCGCGAAGCAGAGGCACTTAAGAAAGAAGCGCTTTTAGAAGCAAAGGATGAAATTCATACACTTCGTACAGAAGCTGAATTAGAAATTCGTGATCGTAGAAGCGAATTACAAAAACAAGAAAATCGTTTAATGCAAAAAGAAGAGAACCTTGATCGTAAAGACGAAACGCTCGATAAGCGCGAGCAAATGTTAGAAAAGAAAGAGGAATCTCTTGTAGCGAGACAACAACAGATTGAAGAGTTGGAAAGCAAAGTGGGAGAGTTAGTTCAAAAGCAACAAACGGAATTAGAGCGCATTTCCAATCTGACACGCGAACAAGCGAAAGCAATCATTTTAGGGAAAGTGGAAAGTGAAATTTCTCATGAAATTGCCGTTATGGTAAAAGAAAGTGAAGTTCGTGCGAAAGAAGAGGCGGATAAGAAAGCAAAAGAGATTTTATCTCTTGCAATGCAAAGATGTGCAGCTGATCATGTTGCTGAAACAACCGTTTCGGTTGTAAATCTTCCAAATGACGAAATGAAGGGACGTATCATCGGACGAGAAGGGCGTAATATTCGTACGTTAGAAACGTTAACGGGTATTGACCTTATTATTGATGATACGCCAGAAGCGGTAATCCTATCAGGGTTTGATCCGATTCGTCGTGAAACAGCTCGTATCGCTCTTGATAAGCTCGTTCAGGATGGACGTATTCACCCAGCGCGTATTGAGGAAATGGTTGAGAAATCAAGACGTGAAGTGGATGAGTATATTCGTGAAGTGGGAGAACAAACGACATTTGAAGTGGGTGTACACGGATTACATCCGGATTTAATCAAGATTTTAGGTCGTTTGAAATTCCGTACAAGTTATGGTCAAAACGTGTTAAAACACTCTATGGAAGTAGCGTATTTAGCAGGACTTATGGCAGCGGAGCTTGGCGAGGACGAAAAGTTAGCGAGACGTGCAGGTCTATTGCATGATATCGGAAAAGCAATTGACCATGAAGTAGAAGGCAGTCACGTTGAAATTGGTGTTGAACTCGCAACGAAATATAAAGAGCATCCAGTTGTTATTAACAGTATCGCATCTCACCATGGTGATACAGAGCCAACTTCCATTATTGCAGTTTTAGTTGCAGCAGCGGATGCGCTATCAGCTGCAAGACCAGGAGCTCGTAGTGAGACATTGGAAAACTATATTCGCCGTCTTGAAAAGTTAGAAGAGATTTCAGAATCCTATGAAGGAGTGGAGAAATCCTTTGCAATTCAAGCGGGACGCGAAGTTCGCATCTTGGTAAAACCAGATACAATCGATGATTTAGAAGCTCATCGTTTAGCGCGTGATATTCGAAAACGTATTGAAAATGAACTGGATTATCCAGGACATATTAAAGTAACAGTTATTCGTGAAACACGTGCAGTGGAATACGCAAAATAAAGTGGTGAAATACCACTTTATTTTTTTGTGCTGGGATTGGGTAATATAAAATAAAGTGTTTGTAAATCACCTTTATTCGATTTCAATTCTAATTGGCTAGAATAGAAGAAAAGTTTAAATGAGCAGTTTGTTTTTCTTATAAGTAAACAACTTGTAAGGTAGTAATAAAATAAGTATATAAATCCATTTTGATTTTTCGACGTATAAGCCACGGCTATGGATAACAAAAGGTAATCTGTACTCGTTTTTTCTTTTTGTTTTCACTTGGCATGAGGCAAGAAAAGGATCTGACCGCTTCTATGCATAGTTGGATGCGCTCTCCCATCTAAAAAGAAGGATTTTATGTTGTTTTTTCATTTGTATTTATATAGTACATAGAAAGGGTAATAAATATGAGAATATTATTTGTTGGAGATGTAGTAGGATCCCCTGGAAGAGGTATGATTCAACAATACGTACCAGCGTTAAAGAAAAAATATACACCTACAGTAACAATTATTAATGGAGAAAATGCTGCGGGTGGTCGCGGTATTACAGAGAAAATTTACCGAAACTTTTTAGAGTGTGGTGCACAAGCAGTTACGCTTGGGAATCATGCTTGGGATAATCGTGAAGTATTTGAATTTATTGATGATGCAAAATATCTTGCAAGACCAGCTAACTTCCCAGAGGGGACACCAGGAAAAGGACTTATTTTTGTAAATTGTAACGGTACAGAAGTAGCGGTAATTAACTTACAAGGGCGTACGTTCCTTCCCCCAATTGATTGTCCATTCCGAAAAGTGGATGAATTAATTAATATTGCAAAAAAGCGCACGAATATTATCTTTATTGATTTTCATGCTGAGACAACAAGTGAAAAACAAGCACTTGGTTGGTACGTAGACGGACGTGCTACAGCAGTAGTAGGGACACATACACATGTTCCAACAGCAGATAATCGTATTTTACCAAGTGGAACAGCTTACATTACAGATGTTGGAATGACTGGTCCATACGATGGGATTTTAGGTATGGATCGTGAAGCTGTACTGAAGAAGTTTTTAACGAATTTACCTGTACGTTTTGAAGTAACAAACGGAAGAACACAGTTAAGTGCAGTATTAATTGATGTGGATCCAAATACAGGAAAAGCGAAGAAGATTGAACGTATTTTAATTAATGATGATCAGCCATTTTTCGAATAATACCTTTTAAAAGTTAGAAAAAACATTATATTTTAATTTTTTAGAAAAATTACAGAAATTTAGCAGGAATACATGTCTTTCCTCGTGAATATAAGTTAAAGTGAAATAATCGCTAATACTTTTTAAAGAAACGAGGAGGAAACGAGGAATGGAAATATTAAAAGTTAAAGCAACTTCGGTCCCTAACTCTGTAGCCGGTGCACTTGCTGGAGTTATTCGCGAACGCGGAACAGCAGAAATCCAAGCTATTGGCGCAGGTGCATTAAATCAAGCCGTGAAGGCAGTAGCAATTGCAAGAGGGTTTGTAGCGCCTAGTGGTTTGGATTTGATTTGTATCCCAGCTTTTACAGACATTATGATTGATGGTGAAGAACGTACAGCAATAAAATTAATTGTAGAACCTCGTTAAGTTTGAACAACCTGTTTGCTTCCATGCAAACAGGTTGTTTTTATGGGGAAGGGGGAATAAAAGTGAAAGTGTTTGATGCACACTGTGATGTACTATGGCAATTGTGGAATGCAAAAGGAAAGAAGAATTTTCAAAACGATCCGTCTCTACATATTACGTTTGAACAATTGGAAAAAAGAAAAGGAAGCATACAATGCTTTGCGATATACGTACCTGAAAGCGTTTCATATGAGCGGCGTTTTGAAGCTGCGTTATCTATGATAGATATATTTTATAACCAGATTTTATCGTTGCCGAGCATGAGATTGATTCAGACAAAAAAAGATATAGAGCAGTTAGGAGCAAGTGAAATTGGTGCTATTTTAACATTAGAAGGTGGCGAAGCGATTGGAAAAGAAATGATTAAATTACGCACGCTCTATCGTTTAGGAGTTCGATCTATGGGACTTACGTGGAATCATGCGAATTTATTAGCTGATGGAGCGCTGGAAACAAGAGGAGCGGGACTTACTACGTTTGGTAAGAAAGTTGTAGAAGAATTGAATGCGTTTCGTTTATGGACAGATGTCTCTCACTTAAATGAAAAAGGTTTTTGGGATGTGATGGAAATTGCTCAATATCCAATTGCATCACATTCAAATTGCTATGGGCTTTGTCAACACCCGCGTAATCTGAAAGATGAACAAGTACAAGCACTTATTCAAAAAGATGGTGTAATTGGTGTAACATTTGTTCCAGAGTTTTTAACTAATCATAGGCCTGCTTATATGGATGACATATTACGGCATGTGGAACGCATTTGTGCACTTGGAGGAGAGCATAATATAGGATTTGGTTCGGATTTTGATGGTATCACAGAAACGGTTGTCGGTGTGGAAGCATATCGGCGATATGAATATGTAATCAATGAACTGAGTAAGCGATACAGTGAAACGCATGTTCAAAGCTTTTTATATGATAATTTCATTAATCATATTTCTTTCTAGGTACCTATTTTATAATGTATTTTTAATTTAAAAACAAAATTTTGAAAAGTTAAAAAATTTGAATAAAAAATCAAGCCAAATTATTGCATTTTCTTCATGGTAAGGCTAGAATTGTAGACGAATTAAGATTACGCAAAACATTCAGGGAAATCTGAAGAGGTATAATTTGCGTCCATTGTAGTTTCTTTGCATAAAAAATGCTACACTATTACTGTAAAAAAATACACTACAATGAATGCAGCCAAAAGGGGTGTAGGAGATGATTAGTCAACTTTCATGGAAAGTTGGAGGACAACAAGGTGAAGGAATTGAAAGTACAGGTGAAATCTTCTGTATTGCATTAAACCGCTTAGGATATTATCTATACGGTTACCGCCACTTTTCATCACGAATTAAGGGTGGTCATACCAATAATAAAATTCGCGTAAGTACAACTGAAGTACGCGCGATATCAGATGATTTAGATATTTTAATTGCTTTTGATCAAGAAACAATTGATTTTAACTTCCATGAGCTACGACCAGGTGGAATTGTCGTTGCAGATGCAAAATTTAATCCAACTATACCGGAAAGCGCAGATGTAAATCTATATGCAATACCGTTTACAGATATTGCTTCTGAGCTAGGTACATCATTAATGAAAAATATGGTTGCTGTCGGAGCATCTAGTGCAGTATTAGGATTAGATGAAACTGTATACTTAGAAGTTGTTGATGAAATTTTCGGCCGCAAAGGAGAGCAAGTTGTTGCGAAGAATATGGAAGCAATTAAACGTGGCTCTCAATATATGAAAGAATTGCTTGGTGAGAAAGTAAACATGATGCAGCTTGAAAAAGCTGATGGCCAAAAACGTATGTTTATGATTGGTAACGATGCAATTGCATTTGGAGCAGTAGCTGGTGGTGCACGCTTTATGTCAGCATACCCAATTACACCTGCATCTGAAATTATGGAATATTTAATTAAAAAACTTCCCAAAGTAGGCGGAACAGTTATCCAAACAGAGGATGAAATCGCTGCTTGTACAATGGCGATTGGTGCGAACTATGCTGGTGTACGTACGCTTACTGCGTCAGCAGGACCGGGTCTATCTTTAATGATGGAAGCAATCGGCTTAGCTGGGATTACAGAAACACCTCTTGTTATCGTAGATACACAACGTGGTGGTCCAAGTACTGGTTTACCAACAAAGCAAGAGCAATCAGATTTAATGGCAATGATTTACGGTACACATGGTGAAATTCCAAAAATCGTAATGGCACCAAGTACTGTTGAAGAAGCGTTTTATGACATTGTCGAAGCATTTAACTTAGCGGAAGAATATCAAGTTCCTGTTATTTTCTTAACAGACTTACAGCTTTCTTTAGGAAAGCAAACAGTAGAACCGTTGCAGTTAGACAGAGTAGAGATTCGCCGCGGTAAGCTTGATTTACAAGCAGAGTTACCAGAGCGTGAAAATAAAGCGTATTTTAAACGTTATGAAGTGACAGAAGATGGTATTTCACCACGCGTGTTACCTGGTATGAAGAATGGTGTTCACCATGTTACAGGCGTAGAACATGATGAAACTGGTAAACCATCTGAATCAGCATTGAATCGTAAATCGCAAATGGACAAACGTTTCCGTAAAATGGAGAATTTGAAGTTTAATACCCCTGTATACAAAAATGCCAAGCATGATGACGCTGATGTATTATTAGTAGGTTTTAACTCTACTCGCGGTGCAATTGAAGAAGCGATGGAGCGTTTAGAGCAAGAAGGATTGAAAGTAAATCATGCTCACGTTCGGTTAATTCATCCGTTCCCAACACATGAAATCCTTCCCCTTGTGAAGGGTGCAAAGCGCGTTGTTGTTGTGGAAAATAATGCAACTGGTCAGCTTGCTAACATTATGAAGATGAATCTTGGTAATGGAGAGAAAATTTCTAGTCTGTTAAAATACGACGGAAATCCATTTTTACCAAAAGAAATTTACAACGAATGCAAAAAAGGGGTTGTATTAAATGGCAACATTTAAGGACTTTCGTAACAGCGTAAAACCAAACTGGTGTCCAGGTTGCGGTGACTTCTCAGTGCAAGCAGCAATTCAACGTGCAGCTGCGAACGTTGGTTTAAATCCAGATGAGTTAGCTGTTATTTCAGGTATCGGGTGCTCAGGTCGTATTTCAGGTTATATTAATTCATATGGCGTTCATAGTATTCATGGACGTGCACTTCCAATTGCACAAGGTGTAAAAATGGCAAACCGTGATTTAACAGTTATTGCATCTGGTGGTGACGGAGATGGTTTTGCAATCGGTATGGGACATACCATTCATTCCATTCGTCGTAACATTGACATTACGTACATCGTTATGGATAACCAAATTTACGGTTTAACAAAAGGTCAAACTTCACCACGTAGTGAAGCTGGATTTAAAACGAAAAGTACACCGCAAGGTTCAATTGAACCAGCATTATCTGTAATGGAAATGGCATTAACAGCTGGTGCGACTTTTGTGGCACAAAGCTTCTCTAGTGATCTAAAAGAATTAACACAGCTTATCGAAGCTGGTATTCAGCATAAAGGGTTCTCTTTAATTAACGTATTTAGCCCATGTGTCACTTATAATAAAGTGAATACGTATGATTGGTTTAAAGAAAATTTAACAAAACTAAGCACAGTAGAAGGATACGATCCATCTAATCGTATGATTGCTATGCAAACGTTAATGGAAAACAAAGGTTTAGTAACGGGCTTAATTTATCAAAACACAGAGCAGCCTTCTTACCAAGAGCTTGTAAAGGGATATAGCGAAAAACCTTTAGTGCAAGCTGATTTACAAATGGATCAAAAAATGTTTGATGAACTCGTTGCTGAATTTATGTAATCATAATAAAAAAGCTGCTTAACAGCAGCTTTTTTATTTACCTATAAAATTCAGAATGTTAAAATAATAGACGTATCGTCTTGTTAGAAAAATTGGTTTGTGCGCTGTAGTACGTGGGTATGATACGGTCTCTTTGTTGTTAAATTTGGCTAAACACTTTATACTATGGTAGTGTGTATAGGAATAAAGCAATATGCTTTTTAAAAGGACAAGGTTAAAACAATAAAAAGGGAATGTCTATTCGTGTCGGGAAGACTCTATTCTTATGGATGGTTAGATCGATTGCTTGAATTTTCAAGGGGCAAGCTATCTCTCAAACTATTCTAATCTTTAAGATGGGTCTCATTGTCATTAAAATGGACTACAAAGTGTGTATAGTTAAGGTTGAAAGGAGATTACCCATGAACGAGCAACAACGATTAGCAAGTCAACAAGCGAATTCTTCTATAAAAAAAGGAGAAAAAGATTACAGTAAATACTTTGAAAGTGTATATCAGCCACCTTCCTTGAAGGATGCGAAAAAACGCGGGAAAGAAGAAGTGAAAATCGAGCGTGATTTTGGTTTACCAGAAGAGTTTCGTAACTTTGGTGCCGGAAGGAAGTTTTATATCCGTACTTACGGATGTCAAATGAATGAGCATGATACAGAAGTAATGGCTGGTATTTTTACAGCGCTTGGATATGAACCAACATTTTCGACAGAAGATGCAGACGTGATTCTATTAAATACTTGTGCCATTCGTGAAAACGCTGAGAATAAAGTATTTGGGGAACTTGGTCATTTAAAACCATTAAAACAAAGAAACCCTGATCTTTTAATCGGTGTGTGTGGTTGTATGTCTCAGGAAGAATCTGTTGTAAACAAAATTATGCAAAAAAACCAGCATGTAGATATGGTATTTGGTACACATAATATTCATCGTTTGCCGTACATTTTAAAAGATGCGATGTTTTCAAAAGCGACGGTTGTTGAAGTATGGTCTAAAGAAGGAGATGTAATTGAAAACCTTCCGAAAGTACGTCGTGGCGATATCAAAGCATGGGTAAATATTATGTATGGATGCGACAAATTTTGTACATATTGCATCGTACCATATACACGTGGGAAAGAACGTAGTCGTCGCCCAGAAGATATTATTAATGAAATTCGTCATTTAGCGGCAAATGGATATAAAGAAATTACGCTGCTGGGTCAAAACGTAAACGCATATGGTAAAGACTTTGAAGATTTAGAATATGGCCTTGGCGATTTAATGGATGAACTTCGTAAGATTGATATAGCACGTGTTCGCTTTACAACAAGTCACCCACGTGATTTCGATGATCACTTAATTGAAGTGCTTGGAAAAGGCGGAAATTTAGTTGAACACATCCACTTACCGGTACAATCGGGAAGTACAGATATGCTAAAAATTATGGCACGTAAATATTCAAGAGAACATTATTTAGAACTTGTACGTAAAATTAAAGAAACGATTCCGAATGCAGTATTAACAACTGATATTATCGTTGGTTTCCCTAATGAAACAGACGAGCAATTTGAAGAAACGATGTCGTTATATCGTGAAGTAGGGTTTGATAGTGCATTTACATTTATTTATTCTCCGCGTGAAGGTACACCTGCTGCAAAAATGAAGGATAATGTACCGATGGAAGTAAAAAAAGAGCGTTTGCAACGCTTAAATGCATTAGTGAATGAATATTCGATAGAAAAGAATAAACGATATGAAGGTCAAATTGTTGAAGTACTAGTTGATGGAGAGAGTAAGAATAATCCTGATGTGCTTGCAGGCTATACACGTACTAATAAGCTTGTAAACTTCGTAGCTCCAAAATCTGCAATCGGTCAGCTTGTAAAAGTAAAAGTAACGGAAGCAAAAACTTGGTCTCTAAACGGGGAATTGGTTGAGGAGCCGATCGAGGTGAAATAATAGATGAAGATTTATACAAAAGATGAAATTGTTGAGCAAGCGAAAGAGTTAGCGAAAATGATTTCTGAAACAGAAGAAGTGGATTTCTTTAAACGTGCGGAAGCACAAATTCATAAAAATGAAAATGTGAAACGTGCAATTGATGAAATTAAAGCACTGCAAAAACAAGCTGTAAACTTACAGCATTATGGAAAATGGGAAGCGTTGAAAAAAGTAGAAGCGGAAATAGATGCTTTGCAAGATAAACTGGACAGCATTCCGGTTGTACAGGAATTTAAATCTTCACAAACATATGTAAATGATTTACTGCAGCTAGTAGCAAGTACTATTTCTAATAACGTAACGGATGAAATTTTAATTTCAACTGGTGGCAATGTGTTAAAAGGTGAAACAGGTGCTGAAATAGAGAGTAAAAAAGGAAATTGTGGTTGTTAAGAGAGGTGTCTTATAGACACCTCTTTTTTATTTATATTCTGCTTTATAGTCTTTTGTCAAAAAAAGAATGACACATTCCGCTATTGTCACGCATATGATTAAGTGAATATTGATTGAGGAGGGTTCCGAATGTCCGAATTTAGAGAGATTATTACAAAAGCAGTAGTGGGCAAAGGACGTAAGTATACAAAATCAACGCATACATGTGAATCAAATCATGAGCCGACAAGTATTCTCGGATGTTGGGTAATTAATCACACATATGAAGCAAGAAAGAATGGGAAGTCTGTAGAAATTGAAGGATACTACGATGTGAATACGTGGTACTCATTTGATGAAAACACAAAAACAGAAGTTGTAACAGAACGTGTTAGTTACACAGATGAAGTGAATGTTGGATATCGTGACAAAAATTTTTCAGGTGAAGATTTAGAAATTATTGCCCGCGTTATTCAACATCCAAACTGTTTAGAAGCAATTGTTTCACCAAATGGTAATAAAATTGTTGTAACTGTAGAGCGTGAATTTGTAACAGAAGTTGTTGGTGAAACAAAAATTTGTGTAAATGTAAATCCAGATGGATGCCCAGAAAATGAGGAAGATTTTGAAGTAGATGATGATGAATTTGAAGAGTTAGATCCAAACTTTATTGTAGAAGCAGAGGAAGAGTAATAGAAAGCTAGGGAGAAATTCTTCCTAGCTTTTTACATAAGGTGAATGAACATGTTTCCTGATAAAAATGTGCTATAATGAAGGGAGACTCCTAAAAGAGGAGATAAGAGTGTCCGTAAAGTGCGGCATTTAAATATATAGCACATTTTTATGAAGTATGGAGGAAACAAATGGCTCAGTATACCCCTATGATACAACAATATTTAAAGGTCAAGGCAGACTATCAAGATGCCTTTTTATTTTTTCGTTTAGGTGATTTTTATGAAATGTTTTTTGAAGATGCAGTTAAGGCAGCTCATGAACTTGAAATTACGCTAACAAGCCGAGATGGGGGAAGCAGTGATCGAATACCGATGTGTGGTGTTCCGTACCATGCTGCGAAAAATTACATTGAACAGCTCGTTGAAAAAGGATATAAAGTTGCAATCTGTGAACAAGTAGAAGATCCGAAAACAGCAAAAGGTGTTGTACGTCGTGAAGTGGTGCAATTAATTACGCCAGGAACGATGATGGAAGGGCGTACAATTGATGAAAAAGAAAATAACTTCTTAGCTGCGTTAACTCATTTTGAAGATGGCTCTTACGCATTAGCCTGTAATGATTTAACAACAGGGCAAAATACAGTTACATTGTTAACAGGTTCTGTAGAAGATGTACTGTTAGAAGTTTATGCAACAGGTTCAAAAGAAATTGTTGTCGATTCTACATTTTCTAAAGATGAGCTAAACAAGTTGACAGAAACATTAAAGATGACAATCTCTTATGAAGATGAAACGAAAGTGCCTGAAGGATTAGAGCATCTTGTGAAAAATGTAACCCAAACGAAATTAGTTACAGCAGTAGGACGCTTATTGAATTATGTACTAAGAACACAAAAACGCTCATTAGATCATTTGCAACCAGTAGATATTTATTATACAAATCAATTTATGAAAATTGATGTGCATTCAAAGCGTAACTTAGAATTAACAGAAACACTCCGAACAAAAGAAAAAACAGGTTCGCTCCTATGGCTATTAGATAAAACAAAAACAGCGATGGGCGGCCGCATGCTAAAACAGTGGATGGAACGCCCGCTTATACAAAAAGACAAAATTGAAGAGCGTCTAGAAATGGTTGAAACATTTGTGAATGACTATTTCTTACGTGAAGATTTAAAAGAAAAACTAAAAGAAGTGTATGACCTAGAGCGTTTGGCGGGAAAAGTCGCATATGGTAGTGTCAATGCGCGCGATTTACTACAATTAAAACGTTCTCTATTGCAAGTTCCGACCATTTTAGAGGCAATTAGTCTGTTAGACAGTTCTTATGCGGCAAGATTAATTCAAGGCGCTGATCCATGTGAAAGTTTAACAGAGTTACTAGAGAGAAGTATCCAAGAAAACCCTCCACTGTCTGTAAAAGATGGAGATATTATAAAAGATGGTTATAATGACAGGCTAGATGAATATCGTTATGTTAGTAAGAACGGAAAAACATGGATTGCAGAGCTTGAAAAACGTGAACGTGACATTACGGGAATTAAATCGTTAAAGATTGGTTACAACCGTATTTTTGGCTACTATATTGAAGTGACAAAGGCAAACCTTGCTTCGCTTCCAGAAGGGCGCTATGAGCGTAAACAGACGCTTGCAAATGCGGAGCGCTTCATTACAGATGAATTAAAAGAAAAAGAAACATTGATTTTAGAGGCAGAAGAAAAAATTGTGCAGCTAGAATATGATTTATTTACTGCACTTCGTGAAGAAGTAAAAGTGTTTATTCCTAAATTACAGCACTTAGCGAAAGTAATTAGTGAACTAGATGTACTGCAAAGTTTTGCTACAGTGAGTGAAGAAGAACAATTTGTAAAACCAGTTTTAACAGATAAGCGTGAAATCTTTATAAAAGATGGTCGCCATCCTGTTGTAGAAAAAGTATTAAACGGAAAATTGTATGTGCCAAACGATTGTGTGATGCCTGAAAACATGGATGTCTTTTTAATTACAGGTCCAAACATGTCGGGTAAAAGTACGTATATGCGTCAATTAGCACTTGTTACTGTTATGTCGCAAATTGGTTGCTTTGTACCTGCAACAGAAGCTATATTACCAGTCTTTGATCAAATCTTTACGAGAATTGGTGCAGCAGATGATTTAATTTCAGGTCAAAGTACGTTTATGGTCGAAATGCTAGAAGCAAAAAATGCAATCGCTAATGCATCAGAAAGAAGTTTAATTTTATTTGATGAAATCGGCCGCGGAACATCTACGTATGACGGTATGGCACTCGCACAAGCAATCATCGAGCATATCCATGACCAAATTGGAGCGAAGACACTATTTTCAACACATTACCACGAATTGACTGTACTAGAAGAGAGCTTAGGGCAGCTGAAAAACGTACACGTTTCAGCTATTGAAGAAAACGGAAAAGTTGTTTTCTTGCATAAAATTCAAGACGGTGCAGCAGATAAAAGTTATGGTATTCACGTTGCTCAGCTTGCTGAACTTCCAGATAGCTTAATTGCTCGCGCAAAAGAAGTATTAGCGCAGTTAGAAGGACAAGAGGAAATCATTATTCCGGAACGTGCAGAAGTTAACGTCCAAGAAGAAATTGTTCAAGAACCAGCTATAGTAAAAGAAGAGGAAGAGACAATACCAGAGAAGAACGAAGAAGCAGAAGAATCACAGCTTTCTTTCTTTGCGGCAGAACAATCTCCTAAAAAACAAGAAAAGTCTGCACTGGATCAAAAAGAAACAGCGGTCTTAACACAAATTAAAAAAATTGATTTACTTGATATGACGCCTCTAGAAGCATTAAATGAATTGTATCGTTTGCAGAAAAAGTTAAAGAAAGGATGAGTAAGTAGATGGGGAAAATTCGCAAACTCGATGACCAACTCTCTAATTTAATTGCAGCAGGGGAAGTAGTTGAACGCCCTGCTTCAGTTGTAAAAGAACTTGTCGAAAATTCCATCGATGCGAATAGTACATCTATTGAAATCCACTTAGAAGAAGCTGGATTATCGAAAATTCGCATCATCGATAATGGAGATGGGATTGCTGAAGAAGATTGTATTGTTGCCTTTGAACGCCATGCAACAAGTAAAATTAAAGATGAAAATGATCTATTTCGCATTCGAACGCTTGGTTTCCGCGGTGAGGCATTGCCAAGTATCGCATCTGTTAGTGAATTGGAATTAATTACAAGCACAGGAGATGCACCAGGTACACACCTTGTTATTAAAGGCGGAGACGTTATAAAACAGGAAAAAACAGCGAGCCGTAAAGGAACGGATATTACGGTTCAAAACCTGTTTTTTAACACACCAGCGCGCCTTAAATATATGAAAACAATTCATACAGAGCTTGGGAATATTACAGATATTGTGTATCGCATTGCAATGTCCCATCCAGAAGTGTCTTTGAAACTGTTTCATAATGAGAAAAAACTGTTACACACTTCAGGAAATGGTGATGTGAGACAAGTACTTGCAGCCATTTATAGCATTCAAGTTGCAAAAAAACTGATTCCAATTGAGGTGGAATCATTAGACTTTACGATTCGTGGATATGTAACGCTTCCAGAAGTAACGAGAGCGTCTCGTAATTACATGTCAACGATTGTAAATGGTCGTTACGTTCGAAACTATGTACTAATGAAAGCTGTGCAGCAAGGGTACCACACATTGCTTCCAGTTGGACGTTATCCAATTGGGTTCTTATCAATTGAGATGGATCCAATGTTAGTCGATGTTAACGTTCATCCAGCTAAATTAGAAGTACGCTTCAGTAAAGAACAGGAATTACTGCAATTAATCGAAAAGGCGTTGCAAGACGCCTTTAAAAAGATCCAGCTAATTCCAGATGCTGGCGTGACAACGAAGAAAAAAGAAAAAGACCAAAGTGTGCAAGAACAATTCCATTTTGAGCATACAAAGCCTAAAGAACCACCTATGCCTAACATTGTCTTACCAACTGGAATGGATGAAAAGAAAGAAGAAGAAGTAAATCCAGTAAAACCAGTGCCACAGCTTTGGCAACAGCCGAAGCAAGAATGGCAGCCACCGCAGTCATTCGTAAGAGAAGAAGCAAGCTGGCAGCCATCTTCTACACCGATAATAGAAGCAAGTGTTCAAGAAGCAAAAGAATGGGATAGTAGTGAAGAGGACTTTGAATTAGAGGAACTAGAAGAAGAAATTCAAGAAATCAAAGAGATTGAAATGAACGGTAATGATTTACCACCGCTTTATCCAATTGGGCAAATGCACGGAACTTATATCTTCGCTCAAAATGATAAAGGATTATATATGATTGATCAGCATGCAGCGCAAGAGCGAATCAATTATGAATATTTCCGAGACAAAGTAGGTCAAGTAACGCAAGAAGTACAAGAATTACTCGTACCATATCGCATTGATTTATCCCTTACTGAATTCCTGCGTGTCGAAGAACAATTAGAGGAATTAAAAAAGGTAGGATTATTTCTAGAACAATTTGGCCATCAATCGTTTATCGTTCGTTCCCATCCAACATGGTTCCCAAAAGGGAAAGAAACAGAGATTATTGATGAAATGATGCAGCAAGTCGTCAAACTAAAAAAAGTTGATATTAAAAAACTTCGTGAAGAAGCAGCGATTATGATGAGCTGTAAAGCATCGATTAAAGCAAATCAATATTTAACGAACGATCAAATCTTTGCTTTACTCGAAGAGCTGCGTACAACAACAAATCCATACACATGTCCGCATGGTAGACCGATTCTTGTGCATCATTCTACTTATGAATTGGAGAAGATGTTTAAGAGGGTTATGTAGGAGAGTTGTCCAAAGGGAAAAGTCTGCTACTGGGTAAAGAAAATTGTTTGTACTGTTTAAAGTTAGTATAAAGAATGAAAAATACCACTGAATGAATGAGTTTTTACGTTAATATACTGAAAAAATAATGTGCGAAAAGAATATTTTAATAGGCAAAAAAGCATGACAATTTTATGTCATGCTTTTTGTTAATTATTCATAATTTATAGGTTCTATGCTTTGGGGTAACGTGTAGAGTATTATTTGTCATTTCAATGAAAGGTTTGAAAGAAGGGCGTTTAAAGAATGTAGAAATATGGGAGACTCACCTTACGAGTTAAAATGAAAAGAGCATCTTAAATTAAATGGTCTTCATTTTCAAACTCAAGTACCTGTTTATGAGATGAATAGGCATGGAGTACCTAAGTATTGGTTGGATTTGTAGATTTGAAATAAAGATTGATAATTTGAAAAAAAGTTTTATAAAGAATCTATTTTGTAGAGTATTTCTTTTTCAGCGTGTGCCCGGAATGGGTTCAACCTCTCTAGGGTGTGAGTCCCGAACTGTGAAGGCAGAAGTAACAGTTAACACAAGGGTGTCCGCGGTGACGCGGAATCTGAAGGAAGCGAGCGGCAAACTTTCGGTCTGAGGAACACGAACTTTATATGAGGCTAGGTATCACTGATGGGCTTTGCACTATTTTATTAAATTGTACTCATACCTTTACATAATTCCATCTATTTACATAATATATATAAATATTTATAGAAAGGAGGATATTTTTGTTTAGTATACAGAGTGTAGATGTCGCTCATTTTTTATTTGCCATGGGCTGTCTCTTGGCTTTAGCTCATCTATTGGGTTTTTTAGCAGAACGTATGATGATTCCTCGAGTTATCGGTGAAATATCTGCAGGTCTTGTTCTTGGACCAACATTGTTAGGCTATTTTTTCCCTGACACTTTCCAATGGATGTTTTTAGGTTTCGATGGAGAAGGTAAGTTATTTGGAATTCTTTATCAAATTGGCTTACTTATGCTCATGTTTAGTTCAGGGTTAAAATTCCAGACAAAATTTAATAAAGAAGATTTTAAAATCACTTCTGCATTAGTTGTAGGGGCAACCATTCCAGCATTTATTGTAGGTTGGTTTGCTGCTGATCTATTAAATGTTACTTCCTACATGGGAAGCGCAAACAGTCCGCTTGCGATCAAGATTGTTATTGCTGTATCTATTGCGGTTACATCAATACCCGTTATATCAAAAATATTTAATGACTTAGGGATTATGCGCACTAGATTTGCCAAAATAGTGCTTGCATGTGCTGGTATACACGATATTATTCTATGGGTGGCTTTAGGATATGCAACAGCAATAGCAAGCCAAGAAGGTATTATTACATTTAGTTTAGGACTCAAAACGATATTAATAAACCTTAGCTTTATTGGCGGAATATTTTTAATTGCACACTTTTTATTTAATCGCTTCACATTTCTTAAAAATAATTTTCTTTTTAAAGCATCACATCTTGGATATTTCCTATTCACCATGTTTATGTTAGCATCACTTGCAGGGTACCTTCATGTAGAGGCTATTTTTGGAGCTCTTCTCGCTGGAATTATGATCAAACTGTCCATTCCAACAGATGAAGTGGATAAAGTTGAATATATTGTTTCAAAAGTTGGCTTTTCTTGGTTTATTCCACTATATTTTGCGATTGTTGGGCTACAATTAGATCTTATTAAAAACTTTAATCCATTTTATTTCCTTGGTTTTCTTTTATTTGCTTGTTTCGTTCAAACGTTATCCGTTTATCTAACATCAAGGATGATCAAGCAGGATCCTTTAACTAGTCTCAATCTTGCAATAGCCATCAATGACCGTGGAGGTCCTGGAATTGTCCTCGCTTCTATTGCATATTCAACGGGGATTGTCAACAAGGAGTTTTTTGCCGTACTCGTTATGTTAGCATTAATGACCTCATTCTTGCCTGGTGTTTGGTTCCGTATCGTTCTAAAAAAGAAATGGAGACTAATGCCAGGAGATGAGAATTTAGTTCCAGATCGAAATAAAGATGATTAATAATATTTTTTAGAATAATTGCTAAAATTGCGAAAAGAACATGATTTCCGAAGTTTATCAACTAATACAGGGGCATTATAACAACGAGTGGTTCTATAATAAATCGGATTGATGATTCAGAAAAGTAGATAACCTGAGGGGGAAGGTAACTTCTGGACTTATTCTACTTTTCTTGATAATAATCACATTATTTTAGTTACACCGATTGTAAGATATACAACAATGATGTAGAGCTATATTGCTTATTCCTGTATTTTCCATAGTGCCCTCAATCTGCGAATCGTTGTCCTACCCCGATAATACCGATAAATATTATAGTCAACAACATATATGGGATCTTTTTCTTTATATTGAATTTTAGTATTATAGCTTCCATTAAATCCTACTAAATGAACATTAATTGTAATTAGCCAATTTTTATCTTCGCCTTGATATAAACGAATATAATAAATAAAATTAAAATCAAGATAAGCTTTCTTTTTACTGTATGACACCCTTGTTATAAGAAATGTACGAAAGTAAAGAAATATGAAAAATAATTAATTTATTAAAAAACAAGTTAGATCCCAAAGTTCACATGTATACTGTATACAAATTTAGTTTACATAATTGCAATTATCAAAACTAAATAAATTACTTAAAGTATTTTATAAATGGGACAAGTATAAGAAACGAAATCACTTTTTTTGAATTAAATATAATAGTATAGATAAGTGAGGTGAATTTTTTGTATCCATTTATTAGGAAAATTTGTAAACTTCTTTCTGTTTTTGGTCCTACTCCTGATCCTATATCTACTCCTTGCACTGTTTCCACAGCTACATTTAGTAATTTGTCCCCAATTGTTCTACCATCCGAAGGCCCAGCAATACCATATCCATCTAGTATTCATGTTACAGGTTTATCGGGTGAGGTTACTCAAATTACAGTGACATTAATTGGCCTGACTCATATATTCCCTGATGATGTTGATATCTTGCTTGTAGGACCACAAGGGCAAAACGTTATTCTTATGGCGGATGCGGGAGGTGGGTTCGAGGTTAATAGTGTTATATTAAATTTTAACGATTCTGCACAAACTTTACTTCCTGACGAAAGTCAAATCGTCTCTGGTACATTTCAACCAACCAATTATCTTGGTATTGATCCTATACTTATAGATACTTTTCCTTCTCCAGCACCACCACCTCCATATGGATCGACTTTAAGTGTTTTCAATGGAATAGATCCAAATGGTGTATGGAATCTCTTTGTATTTGATGACTTTGTTGTATTTGAAGGTTCTATTATAGGATGGACACTAAATATTACTACTACTTTTTGTTCTTAAAAAATCGTGATTTTTAGATTATTGTAATAAACCGGTTTATTACAATAAAGAAGGATATGGAATAATCCTTTTTGGTTTTGACATTTTTCTAATGTAAGGCATGTATTTTTCTTATACTGGAAATCGACTTTTTTAGGTTGAAATTCGCTTAGTATACCGCCGGCATTAACGAAATGTTGGCGGTATACTTTATTTAAGAAAAGTATCATGTATACTCAACAAGTAGCTTTTACATATGACCAGCCTCTTGCATGTTTTAAAGTAATATCGATAAACATTGATAAAGATGGAGAAACCCACTTGTTTGTATGATAAATAACTTGAGAGAAAATCTGTTTAAAATCACCATCGCAGGGGATAACCTTTAACCTTTCTTCTAGGATTTCGTCCTTTACAGTCATTAAAGGTAAATAAGAAATATCAAGCCCTCTCATTACACAACGTTTAATCGCCTTGATACTCCAAAGTTCCATGGTGTAGGCAGGTACGCTTTCCCATCCTCGAAGATATTCTTCAAATATTTTTCTGTAACTACATTCTTTCTCGGTGGTAATCAAACACTCGCTTATTTTTTGACTGTCGTAGCTTTTATCTAAAACATTCAAATGTGGGTGAGATTTTGAAACGTATTCACTATGGCTGGTTTATTCTTTCCATAACATAAATGTATATGTGAAGGATTGTTATAGTTGATGGGAATTTTAAAATATAGATTTTATATTTTACGTGCATTTTATCTTTATCTCATTTTGGTACAATGAGTGTAAAGGAAAGGTATAGTAAAAAATTGTAGGATTGAACAGTATAAAAATAAAAAGTAAATGTAATCATTAGGGAAAGATAGGAGAGAACTATGCAAAAAACAATTCTGATTGTAGAATATGAAGATATTTTACGTGAAATAGCTAAGGATTATTTATTGAATGAAGGATATGAAGTGTTAGAAGCAGCAGATGGAAAAGCAGCTTTAACTATATTTGAAGAACATGAAGTACATTTAATTATTTTAGACATTATGTTGCCAGAGTTAGACGGATGGTCGGTTTGTAGAAGGATTCGTAAATCATCCAACGTGCCTATCATCATGTTAACAGCTCGTGTGGATGAGGATGATACATTACTTGGCTTTGAATTAGGCGCAGATGATTATGTTACAAAGCCGTATAGTCCACCAATTTTATTAGCGAGAGCAAAACGATTAATTGAAAGTAGGTATACTTCTACAGTTAATGTATCTAGCGAAGACACATTAACCAGTAGTGGCATCCATGTACATTTTCCCTCACGTACAGTAATTGTAGATGGGGAAGGTATAAGTTTAACACATACGGAATTTGAAATATTAACGTATTTAATGCAAAATCAAGGGATTATTATTACGAGAGAACAACTAATCACTAAAATTTTGGGTTATGAATTTGCTGGTGATGATCGTACAGTCAATAGTCATATCCGTAATTTGCGTCATAAATTAGGACATAAAGCAACTTGTATTGTAACTGTTGTCCGAGCTGGTTATAAATTTGAGGGGCAGGCATGAAAAAAGGAATTGTATTAAAATTATTTTTGCTAACAACAGCGTTATGCACACTTATTTTAGCAACTATTTTTATTGGACAAACTCTATTTTTTAAGCAATACTATGCGAATCGAAAAGTTAATAATATTAAAACAAGTATTCAATCTTTTGAAAAAGCATATGTAAAGGCTGGGGAGGATGCGGAAAAAATTCAAGAATTGGAACAAACTTTCTATCAGGAGCATGCGACATGGATTACAACGCTAGATAGTTTAGGGAATATTAAGTATGTCAATGATTTTTCTGTTGAAATTCAACTAGAACCTTCTCGAAACAAGTTTTTTTCTAATCATTTAATTAAAATCCCATTGTATAATTTAACCGAATTAGATGATACGAAGAGGATAAAATTTAGTTTAGAGCAGGGGGATCGTATTATTATTGATGGGGTACAAAAAGGTGATACAATAGTCCCTGCAATTTTAAGAGTGGAAAATAAGAACGTTGAGCTGGAAAATAAACAATTAGCAGATAAGTTATATGGGAAACCAAATGTAACAGAATCTACACCGAAAGAAAGTTCAATATATTTAGTAGGAAATATTGAAAAAGTAAAATTACCTGAGGGTAATGTAAGGACGAACTTTATTTATACAAATCATGTGTTTATAGATAGGATAAAAAACTTTCAAGTAAATTTAGTATTAAATGAAAATCATAATAAGTTGAGCTCTACGGAAATTAGGGATTATGAACAAAATGATATTAAATATAAAATATTAATTAAACCGACAAAAGATGCAAATGGTAAAACAAATTATATTTTTGCTATGACATCATTACAGCCAGTTGATGAAGCTGTGCAAATGATAAAAGATTATTATATATATTTAATTATATTTGTATTGCTTCTTATTGTTTTGGCATCATTCTATTACTCAAAAAAAATTGCTGAGCCATTATTACAAATAAACGATACTACAAAAAAAATTGCGAATTTGGATTTTTCAGAGACGATACCTATTACGACGAAAGATGAAATAGGTAATTTATCACAGAATATCAATACACTTTCTAAAACTTTGCATTCGTATATTAACCAATTGCAACAAGATATAGAGAAAGAAAAACAATTAGAAAATACACGTAAAGAATTTATTTCTGGTGTTTCACACGAGTTAAAGACACCTTTAAGTATAATGAAGAGTTGTATTTCCATTTTAGAAGATGGTGTTGCTAGTAATAAAAAAGATTACTACTTTAAAGCAATGTCAAAAGAAGTAGATAAGATGGATATGCTTATTATTGATATGCTGGAATTAGCAAAATTTGAATCCGGTACGTATAAAATGGAAATGGATGTTTTCTATATTGATGAGATTATTGAATATATATGCGAACAATTAGCCTTGGATATAACTGCTAAGCAATTACATGTTTATAAACAACTTTCTAAAGTTGAGGTAGTGGCAAATCAACATCGAATTGAACAGGTGATTACTAACTTTATTACCAATGCGATTCGTTACACGCCAGAAAATGAAAAGATTATTATTTCTACTATAGAAGAAAATGAACGTGTAAAAGTATGTGTCGAAAATAAAGGAGTTCATATTGCATCGGAACATTTGGAGAAAATATGGGATCGCTTTTATCGTGGAGATGTTTCACGTCAACGTTCCCAAGGTGGAACTGGATTAGGTCTTGCTATTTCCAAGAATATTTTAGAGTTGCATGGTGTGGAGTATGGCGCATTAAATACAGAAGATGGAGTATTATTTTTCTTTTATTTAAATAAAAACGTGTAGAGTTTTCGTTCTACACGTTTTTTATTATTTTTAAACAAAATCGACATTATCTGCATTTTATCTTTATCAGTACTCATTAATATTTTCATTAGAAAATGAATTGAAGTCTGATAAGGAGAGTGTTGAAATGAAAAAAGTAGCAATATTGCTCTTATTTATAATCTTACTAATAAGTACAGGCTTTTGGTTATTGAATGCTAAAGCACAAAAAAATGTAACAAGTAATGATTTACGCTTGAAAGGAAGAACAATTGTAATTGATCCTGGTCATGGTGGAAGAGATAGAGGGACGAAAGGAAAGAAGCTAGGCACAATTGAAAAGGATCTTAATTTAAAAGTGGCTCAAAATATAAAAAGAGAGCTAGAGGAAAGAACGGATGCAAAAGTTATATTGACACGTGAAAATGATACTAGTTTACTTTCAGAAACAAAGCAAAAAGAAGAATTACAAGCGCGTGTCAAAGTAGCTAAAGACCATTCTGCGGATCTTTATATCAGCATTCATCATGATGCTTTTGAGGATATAAATGTAAAAGGAATCACAACTCATTATGGAGCTAATAAAAATGGGGATTTTACAGTTTAATAAATCATATGGGGAAAACAAGCCATTTAATGCGGATGATGCAGAAGCTATGCAAAAAGAGATTGAATGGAAAAAATTTACTAAAGATATAGAGAATCGGATACATGTATTAGATTCAGTTTCCATCATTAAAAAATAATAAAAACATATGTAATGCAGAAAAAACCAGGGTGATTTTAAGAATTTATCCTGGTTTTTTCATTTTGTGATTTAAAGTGCAATTTTATATAATAATGTTGTCATTTATCGTAAGTATAGGATTAAGTAGTGCCTATAATTAAGGTGTTGAACTAGTAGATAAATACTTTCCAACATACAGACCACTTGCTGCTGCTTGAGATAATGAATGAGTAATGCCTGAACAATCTCCAATCAAATACAAGCCCTTAATAGTTGTCTCAAACCTTTCATTGATTTTAATCGTAGGAGCATAAAACTTCCCATCAATTCCATATAGTAAGGTATCTTTATCAATAGGTTCTTCAATAAATTTTTCTAAACGTAACAAAAATTCTTTGAGTCCTTCAATATATAACGGAGGGATCTCTTTATGAAGGTCTCCATAGTCCCCTTGTAGTGTAGGTTGTATACGATTATATTGCATCATCTTTTCTACTGTAGGTTGTCTTTTTAATAAATCCTCTAAGCGCTGCACAACAATTCGATCCTGTCCCTGATTAATTCCTTTAATAATTTTCTTTGCGTATAAATCGGCTTCTTTAAGAGTAGGGAAATAGCACGGGATAAATAAAGTGAAATTTAAGTTGGAAGTGCCAGTCCCTTGTTCTCGAAAATTTTGTCCATCAGGCATAACTAATCCTTCTTCGTACTTACGAATTATACGTCCTTTTGGATTCATACAGTAAGTAGTTGCTGTGAAATTGTTATATTGATAAGAAAGTTTTGTTTCAAATGTGTCTTTTAATATCGAGCGTAATTGATGTTCTTTCATCTCTACTCGAATACCTAAATCTACACGAGCTTGCTCCTGTATAATCCCAAGAGAAGAGCATTTTTCTTTTAACCAGTCTGTCCCAGAACGCCCAGTTGCAAATACCACTTGTCTAGAGTGAATAACCTCTTGATTTGTAGTTATTTTAAAATGTTGTTCCTGTTTAACGATATGTTGTACATCTATGTGAAATTGGATATCTATCTTGTTACATAAAAATTCATAGAGTTGCTGAAAAATTTTTGTTGAAAGTGTAGTACCTAGATGTCTTACTTGTGTTGTTAACATCTGTAAATCGCATGCCTCAGCTTTTTGGGTAAGGCTTAGATTCTCTGTTGAATATTTTGGAGTTATGTCCCCACCAAAACGACATAGAACCTCGTCTACCTCATCCATTAGTTTTAGAAAAGTTTTTTTACCTATTTTTTGCTCTAGTTCTCCTCCGAACCCATTTGTGTAATTAAATTTCCCTTCAGATTTCCCTAAACCACCAAAGCCAAAATATTTATCACATGTATTACAAGTACATAAATTGCCCGTATCTAAAGGACAGTTTCTATGTTCTAATGGTTTGCCTTTATCAAGAATTAATATTTTTTGATTGCTTTTAGCTAGTACATAAGCCATAAAAACAGCACTTACTCCAGCACCGATGATTGTAACATCATACATATTCTTTCACCTGCTATTGAATAGTTTGTTTGCTATTTTTCTAGTGTATAACAAATTTTAAAAGTTAGGAAATAGCTTACATTGATTAGAGAGGCAACTGTTTTTTTATTTTATACGTTATTTAAGGGTCAATAGATTAATCTTTAATTGATTTCGACATTATCTGCATTTTATCTTTATCTTTCTCTATTAATCTATTTATTGTAAGAACTGGTTTAAAATAATGAATCACCTAATAAAAGTTCAGCTTTATAAATAATTCATATAAAAATCAATAGAGAAAGGATAGATAAGTAATGAAAAAATCACGGAGTAAGGATAAAACAAGTAGAATAATT
>NZ_JAHCDO010000031.1:0-45585 GCF_050768835.1 Bacillus pfraonensis
TCACCTAATAAAAGTTCAGCTTTATAAATAATTCATATAAAAATCAATAGAGAAAGGATAGATAAGTAATGAAAAAATCACGGAGTAAGGATAAAACAAGTAGAATAATTAAAATAGTAATACCACTAGGAGTTGTTCTAGCAACGGCATTTTACATGTTCTTTTTAATTGGAACATTGAGCTCTACTCCTGCGAAAGGGATAGCTAAAGAAAATGTCAAACAAGTTAACACGCAACAAGAAAAGAAAAATGAAACATCACCGACAAGACAAAAAAGACCTGATGGAAAACCAGTAGGAAAAGTTGTTTATTTGACATTTGATGACGGTCCTAGCACATTAACAGGTCAATTTTTAAATGTATTAAAAGAACATAATGTTAAATCAACATTTTTTGTGCAAGGAAGTAATTTGCAAAATACAAGTTTTCAGGAAAACGTAAAACGTACAGTAAAAGAGGGACATTATATTGGAGCACATAGTATGACACATAATAGTAACAAGCTATATAAGAACGGACAATTTGTACCAGAGATGAAAGAAGCATTAGCTCTTATCCATGATATTACAGGCACAAATCCTAAATTAGTACGTCCGCCATATGGTTCTGCACCAGGATTAAAGAGTGAAGAAATTCGGAATCAAATTGTAGAAGCTGGAATTAAAGTTTGAGATTGGACAATTGACTCTAATGATTGGAAATTAAAAGATAATCCAAACCAAATTATAGAAAATGTAAAGATGGCAACGACAGAAGAGGTAGAAGTTGTTCTGATGCACGAAAAACCACAGACATTACAAGCACTGCCGGAAATTATTAAATTTTATAAGGAACAAGGATATGAATTTGGTGTATATAATGATACGGATCATTTTCATCTGAATTTCCAGAAAGATCACCGTTTGTAACATAAAATGTTCTAAAAGCTTTTAAAACATATATTTATATAAAACATAATTTAGAGATTAATAGTTGAAATTTAATGTACAATAAAATCAATAGAGTAGATTGCCAATAGAAAAATTAGAAGCGAATGATAAAATACCTCCTTTGGAATAATCCAGAGGAGGTATTTTATTATTAAAATTTAAACGATACTATTCATCCGTGAATGATGGTATAGGTACTACGGAGGTGTCTTTGTGATTTATGAGCGTATGTCTTTGGCATAACATTGTGGTGTTCTTTTCAGGATATAGATTAATAGTTGGAGATAAATATAAGGTGCAGATTAGGTTGGATTGAATTAAAGAATAAAAAAGTATCGAAGAGGAGTTCTAAACTTTTTAAGTAGTTTATGAAAGAACCAGTATTTACTTTAGGAGCTCTCTTGACAAATTTCTATCTTAATGATTATGTATTGATACTATAATTTGGATATAAATTCACTAACTATATAATACTGATGATGTAGATGTGATGAAGGCACGTTTTGTTATTAATATAAATGCATCTAATATGATATAAACAAGGGTTAACTCTATTGTTCGTTTACAATTATTAAATTTCTTTATTTAGAATAATGCAAACGGAATAAAGGTGTTAGATATAAAGTTTTTATAGGAGACATATAATATCTTCTGAAATACAAAATAGAAAGGGAGAAACTATTTAATTTGTTTCTCCCTTTCTATTTTGTCAAACAAATGTAACAAATGATTAGTATGATTTAAATCAATGAAAGATATATGGATAAGCCTATGGAAACATAAAGAATTCGTTTAAGTATCTGTTAAGTAGATATTTAACACATTCTATAGTGGTTATTTGTTAGGAGGAAAAGTAATTGTATAATAAAACAATTTTAGTTACTGGTGGTACAGGCTCTTGGGGCCATGAACTTATAAAACGATTATTAAAAGAATCTCCAAAAGAAATACGAATTTTTTCAAGAAATGAAACAGTTCAATTTGAAATGGGACAACAATTTGCTAATCATGATAATTTGAAATTTATTATTGGAGATATTCGTGATAAAGAGCAATTACATTCTGTTTGTAAAGGTGTTCATTATGTGTTCCATCTTGCTGCTTTAAAACATGTTCCGGTATGTGAATATCATCCTTATGAGGCAATTAAAACAAATATACATGGAACACAAAACGTAATTGAAGCATCCATTCAAAATGAAGTAGAAAAAGTAATATATGTTTCGACAGATAAAGCTGCTGACCCATCGAATACATATGGGATGACAAAAGCAATTGGAGAAAAGCTTATTATTCATGCAAATTTGCAGACAAAGAAAACAAAATTTATTTGTGTACGTGGTGGAAATGTTTTGGGGTCAAATGGAAGTGTAGTCCCTCTTTTTATAAATCAAATCAAGGAACATTCAAGAGTTGATATTACAGATTTAGATATGACGAGATTTTTCTTAACAATTGAGGAGGCAATTGAATTGTTATTTAAAGCGACATACGAAGGAAGAGGTGGAGAAATCTTTGTGATGAAAATGCCAGCTTGTAGAATTATAGATTTAGCAGAGGTTTTAATTGAGAATTCCCAAAACACAAATGTACAAATAAAAGAATCGGGGATTCGTCCAGGCGAAAAGTTAAGTGAAATGCTACTTTCTGAAGTTGAGAGTAGAACAAGTATATGTTTTGATGAAGACTATTTTGTCGTATTGCCTACTATTCATATAGGAGGTCTTCAAGAGTACTATTCAAATTATCCGCGTGTTACGTTACAAAACTATAATTCTCAACAGGAACTACTTAAAAAAAATGAAATAAAGCATATGTTACAACGAGGAGGTTTTGTATCATGAACAGAAATGCATGTCTTTTGATAACTGGCGCAAATGGTTTTACAGGGCAGCATGCCTATCGATATTTTTCTGAACTTGGTATAAATGTCATTCCCATGTTTCACAATCACTCTCAGATAACTCATTCAAACAATGGTGTTGTTTGTGATTTAACAAATAAAACTGAGGTGATGAATCTAATTAAAAAGATAAAACCTGATTACGTACTACACCTAGCAGGACGTAATTCTGTTTTAGAGTCGTGGAAGCAACCTCTTGAATATGTGGAAGTTAATATAATGGGAACTTCTTATTTATTAGAAGCACTGAGACAAGAAGTACCAAATTGTAAGACAGTTATTCTTGGTTCAGCCTTACAATCTGATTTTACAAAAAATACAATTCCTCCTCATCCGTATAGTTTAAGTAAAACTATACAAGCAATGATTGCGGATGCTTGGGGGGAATTAATAGGTTCGAATATTGTGATAGCAAAACCTTCAAATTTAATCGGACCAGGGGAATCAAAAGGTATATGTTCTCTTATTGGGAAGAAGTTAATAGATATTAAAATGGAAAAATGTGAGCCTGTTATTGAGATTCATAATCTACAAGATACAAGAGATTTTTTGGATGTCCGTGATGCAGTTGCTGCTTATCACATATTACTATGTGAAGGTGAAGCAGGAAAGAAATATGATATTGGTTCAGGAACAAAAAGGTCTTTATCAGAAGTGCTAAAAGAATATAGGGAAATAACGAAGCTAGATTTTCAGGTGGAGGAAACAAATAATAGGAAGAATAAAGATCAATCGGATTTAGTTCTAAATGATATTAGACAACTAGGTTGGACTCCTAGAATTCAGTTTACTGACTCATTAAAAGATATATTGAAATACATGAGGGGAAATATACGAGTACGGTGAAACTTTCCTTATTTTGAAGATGTATAAAATATAAAAAAGTTAGAGTGTTAACTTTTTAAATACACAATAAAGGAGGGAATCATATATGAACAAAAGAATTCTTTTCACTGGAGGCGGTACAGCAGGACACGTTATGGTTAATGTGGCACTAATCCCCAAATTTATTGAAAAGGAATGGGATGTTCAATATATTGGATCTCAAGATGGAATTGAAAAATCGTTAATTACAAATACACAATATCAAAGTATTTCAACAGGAAAACTTAGACGGTATTGGGATTGGAATAATGTGAAAGATCCTTTTAAAATTATAAAGGGATGTCTACAGAGTTATAGATTAATGAAGAAAATGAGACCGGATGTTGTATTTTCAGCAGGTGGATTTGTATCTGTTCCTGTAGTTATAGGAGCGTGGTTGAACAAGATACCTATTATTATACGTGAACCAGATAGTACTTTAGGGCTTGCCAATAAAATAGCGCTGCCTTTTGCTAAGAAAATTTGTATAACTTTCCCTGGTACAGAAAAGAAACTAAATCCCCAAAAAACGATTTATATAGGTCCAATTGTGAGAGAAGAAATTCAAAAAGGTAATGTATCACGTGGAAGAGCTTATTGTGGATTTCAAATAAATAAACCTGTGCTATTAGTAATGGGTGGAAGTCAAGGTGCGCAGTGGATAAATGGTATGGTCAGAGATAATTTAAATAAATTATTAGAGAAGTTTAATATTGTGCATATGTGTGGAAAGGGAAAAATGGATCCATCCATTCAGGCAGAAGGCTATAAACAGTTCGAATATGTAGGAGAGGAATTACCGGATATACTTAATCTTGCGAGTGTTGTTGTTTCAAGGGCAGGTTCTACTGCTATTTCTGAATTATTGGTTTTGAAAAAGCCGATGCTTTTAATCCCGCTCACTAGTGGTTCTAGTAGAGGAGATCAAATTATAAATGCGGAATATTTTCGGCATTCAGGTTACGCTGAAGTATTACTTCAAGAAGATACAACAGACTACAAATTTATTAATTCGATAAATCAATTATATAATGACAGAGAAACATATATTCAAAATATGAACAATTATAGAAGAAAAGATAATGAGGGAACTACTCAATTAGTTGATTTAATCTGTGAAATGGTTAAGTAATGAGAAGGGTTATACACGTAAGGATTAACAAATTGCATGACTGAATTAAGCTTTTGTGTTCGGAGAAAAGTTATCTTTATGGAGAAGATCAGCCATTTAATACTGATGATGCAAAAGCTGTACAAGCAGAGACTAAATAGGTGAAACTTATTAAAGATATGGGAAATCAGGTGGATTTAATTGATTCACTTTCAATCATAAAGAGGGTGTTGCAAAACTCATAAATATCCAAAGATGAATGCATAAAGAAATCCGTCTTCCTGGAAAAACGATAGTATTCCAAACTATCTCCAGAGAGGACGGATTTACTAGTATGATAACCACTTTTGAGGAAAGTCAATCGATTTTACATAGTTTTTTTGATTTATAACATTGCATGTTTATTTTAGTTTGGCAATACTCTCGATATAGTTTGTAGATACAGTATTTTTGCATTTTTTCGATTCTATCAGGTTGTAAAAAATACGAAGAAGTGTTATTTTTTAAGGAGTATTTAAGGTTATATCTGTATAATAAAAATAGATATGAGGATTGAGAGTATAATGTTTTTACTGATGCGGGGTGAAACAAAGAAACAAAAAGAAAAGAGGAAATAAATTGCATTTGGATGTTGTAGCTCAGAAACAAAGAAGAAATGAATTGCGTTTTAATTTTTCTGTTCAGCAGACAAGAAAGAACCCATTACTTTCTTTCATTATTAGCGGAATGTGGACCATTTTTTTAGAAACGTTGTTTTTTATCACGCTAGGCTATTTTGAATTAGAGAAGACTAAGCTATTTTTTAATGAGGGAATCACATTAAGTATAGTTACTATAATTTTATGGAGCATACTATTTTTTATTGCTTATTTGAATAAAGGGATGATCAATAGACTTAGACCAGCTATAGGAATTCATATTTTATTGTTTGTAATAGCTCATTTAATAGCTTGGCTTTATATATTCATACAAGAAAATATGAATTTTTTACTTGTGAATAATTGGATTTATTTGCAGTATGCACAGTACCTATTCAGCTTGGTATTTATTTATATGGTATATGTTTTAGTTTATAATTTAATTGGTAAAATTTTACTAAGTGTAATATTAACTAGTTGTTCTTTAATTATTCTAGCGATTGTTAATTATTTCAAAAGTATGTTCAGAGGAGAGCCGCTTTATCCGTCTGACTTTACACAAATCGGGCATATGCAGTCTGTTATACCGATGGTTATGGATTATTTTAGTTTGAAAAATATATTGATAGTAATCATTAGTATAGCTTTATTTATATTTGTAGTTTTTTATATTCGAAAACACATTAAATCTATAAAAATCCATATTAGTATGAGGATTGTTTTAATATGTGCATCCGTGTTTATGGTATATTCGTTTAGTAATTACCCTAATACATTTGTGAATAAGTTATTTGCAAAAGGGGGGATATACTTCCCTTTGTGGAATCAAAATATGAACTATGGTCAAAATGGTTTGGTTTTGGGGTTTTTAAGTAACTTAGATACAACGGTCATACAGGAACCAGAAGAATATTCAAAAGAAAATATGCTTCAAATTGCAGAGGATATAAAGAAACAATATGGCGATAATGTGGGAGAACAAAAAAAAGCAGAGAAACCGAATATTATATTTCTTATGAGCGAGGCTTTTTGGGATCCTACAAAATTAACGAACCTTTCATTTAGTGAAGATCCGGTGGCGAATTTACATCATTATATTGAGAATTTTCCAGGGGGACAAACAATAGCTCCTACATTTGGGGGAAATACAGCGAATACAGAATTTGAAGTGTTAACGAGTTATTCAATGAGTTTGTTAATGCCTGGTTCTATACCATATCAACAAGCTGTTACAAGTCAGAAAGAAATTCCATCCATCGCAAGTGAATTGAAAAAGCAGGGGTACTATGCGAGTGCAATTCATGCTTTTAATCGAGCGTTTTATAAACGGGACGATGTATATAATACATTTGGATTTGATCACTTTAATGCAGAAGATACGATGAAAAATAAAGAATTAGCTGGAGACAATATTAGTGATTTATCTATGAGTAAAGAAATAATAGATGAATTGAATAAGAGAAAAAAGCCTACATTTATTCATGCGGTGACGATGCAAAATCATTTTCCATATAATCCAGGGCGGTTTGAAGAAAATAAAATAGAAGTTAGTGGATTAACAAATGAAGAATCAAAAGCAGAATTAGAAATCTATACGGAAGGTGTAAGGCGTTCGGATGAAGCTCTACAATATTTAATAGAACAGCTTAATGGGTTAGAAAGACCTACTTTATTAGTCTTCTTTGGGGATCACTTGCCAGTGTTAGGAACGAATAAGGCTATTTATAAAGAGGCTGGATATATAGAAAATGAAGAAACTTTAAGTGAAAAATTAATTATGTCAGAAACGCCATTACTAATGTATGCAAACTTTGATTTGCCAAATGATAACTTAGGATTAGTAAGTCCGATTTATTTTTCAAATCTTGTTCTTGATTATGCTGGATTAAATAAATCACCATTCTATCAGTTTTTATCGGAACTACACAAAGAAATACCAGTGCTTAAAGATGATTTAAAGGTCGATAAAAATGGAGAAGAAATAAAAGATTTAACTCATAAACAAAAAGAAATGTTAGAGCAATATAAACTTATTCAATATGACTTACTTGCTGGAAAGCAATATAGTAAGGACATATTATTCAAATAAGCGAAAAGAAAGGGTGCCCTATAAAGGCAGCCTTTCTTTTACTTAGTAGATAACATTTTATCATTTTGTACCTCTGATTCATTAGGGGAAAAATAATCATTTCTTAATATTCCCCATAAATAACCTGCACAAGCTCCAAATATTGCAGGGAAAATCCAGCCCATTCCCACCGTATATAATGGAATAAAATGATAAAGGCTTTCGATAACATGTATTTCAATGCTACTTTGCTTCAAACCATCAACGATACTAATGAAAGCTGTTCCTGCTAAACTACCTACGTAAACAGATGAGTATCCCTTAAAATATTTGTGGAAGAAAGATAAAATAATTAAAACGATGGTTAAAGGATAAATCATAGTTAATATTGGAACAGAAAATAATATAATTTGAGTTAAACCTAGGTTAGCAAGAGACATACTAATGAAACAAAGAATTCCAATCCATGTTTTATAACTAAAATACGGTATAATTCTAGAAAAATATTGACCACAAGAAGTGATAAGGCCAATGGATGTCGTTAAGCAAGCAAGAGTAAATACTAATCCTAATAGGATACTACCCGAATTCCCGAATAAATGAGTAGTCACAGCCGTTAAAATAAGTCCGCCATTTTCAGTTGAAGGAAGCAAAGACTGGCTAGTAGCTCCTAAATGTCCTAACATCAGATAAATAATTGCTAAAAAAACACCTGCGATTATCCCTGTTCTAATAGTAATATGCGTTATCTTTTTTGCATCATGGATACCTCTTTTTTTAATGGCTGTAATAACAACACTTCCAAAAAGAAGGGCAGATAAAGCGTCCATTGTTAAGTAACCATCTATAACGCCTTTAAATATAGCAGTATGTTCATACTTTTGAGATGGTATTCCGTATTCTCCAATTGGATGGAATATACTTTGAATAAATATAATCGCAATAATTCCTAGTATAATGGGAGTTAAAACTTTACCAATTCGATCAAATAATTTAGAAGGGTTTAGACATAACCAAAAATTTAAAGAAAAATAAAGAATGGTATAAATAAAAAGCGATAAACTTTGGGTCTTTAACTCATTTGGAAGAAACGGAACAGCTCCCATTTCAAAAGCTACACTTCCTGCACGTGGAATAACTAAGAATGGACCTAGACATAAGTATGTTATGAGTGTGAAGGTAATTGAAAATTTTGGATGTACATGATTGGTTAATGCCTGTAAACTTCCGAACTTAGCGATAGCAGTTACACCTAATATTGGTAGACCAACTGAAGTAATAAGAAACCCCATCATTCCTTCCCAAATATTTGATCCAGCGGCATGTCCTAAGGAAGGGGGGAAAATCAGGTTGCCTGCTCCAAAAAATAGAGCGAATAACATAAGACCGATGTATAAGTTATCTTTCATTGAAAAACTTTTCATTTTTTATTCCTCCTGTTTTCATCTTTTTAATGTCTTTTGAATTAATTCTTACGTAGAAATAGAAAAATCTCACCTCCACAATCAAATACGCATAATATGCTTGATTGCTGAGGCGAGATTATCGCGGTACCACTCAGTTTCTCTATTTCCTCACGGTAAATAGACTCAGTAAGTCACTATGACTTTAGTTCAGTAACGAGAACTATATCGTTGCTTTCTACTGGCTACTGGATATGATTTTCTATCTTTCAAAAGCAAAGCTCCAAGACTACCTTCAAAGAGGTCTCATAGTCGTTCTCTCAGCCAGTGGAACGATTCTCTGTGTATGAGAATTCTCTTTTACTCCTTCTTTTCAACGCCATTATGTATTCAATTCATAAAAAAAGCCCCAACATTTGATTCATTTCTGGAAAATCAATCAAATGTTGGGGCGAGGTTATCACGGTACCACCCAACTTTTCTATTTCCTCACGGTAAATAGACTCAGTAAGTCACTATGACTTTAGTTCAGTAACGAGAACTATATCGTTGCTTTTTATTGGATATAATTTTTCCATTTTTCAAAAGCAAAGCTCCAAGACTACCTTCAAAGAGGTCTCATGGTCGTTCTCTCAGCCAGTGGAACGACTCTCTGTGTATGAGAATTCTCTTTTACTCCTTCTTTTCAACGCCATTATGTATTCAATTCATAAAAAAAGCCCCAATATTTGATTCTGAAAATCAAATATTGGGGCGAAAGTATCACGTTACCACCCAATTTTCCTATTTCTCTCACGAAAAACAGGCTTTATAAGTTTAACGAATAAAATTAAACTTAGGTCTGCTAACGGGACCAACCGTTACTTACTAATCTAGACACGAAATAGCTATTTCACAAGTAAAGCTCCAAGGCTACCTTCAATGATTTGACCGTTACCACCCTTTCAGCCTTGGGGCAGCTCTCTGATACGCTCCTAACCATCTACTCTCCTCTTCATCGCAGATAAAATCAGCACAAATTGCATTTGTTTAAGTTGTTATAACGGATTATAAAAAAATATAAGCTATTTTGTCAATACATTTTTTGAGCAACTCATCATTTCGTATTGTTAGGATTTGATTGAAAGGCGAGATTCCTATGTATAAAAATACTAGTGTTAATTAAATTTAGTAGACTATTCCTATGATTTTTACGGTTAAGGAGAATTGCTTCATTCTAAGATTGCATTTGGTATTTCCATATTTTCTTGGAGTACACGATGAGATAGAAAAGAGATGTTGATATTTAGTCTTAGAATCAATGGCGAGTAACTATTTCTATATTTAAAAAATATTTATTGGTAATTTAAATAGTGAAAATGTTGCTGTTTGTTACTAATACATTTAGTATTCCCTAATCGATTAATCTATATTAATTTCCAAGAAAAGTAATTGTATTTTTCAGATAAATCAATTATTATAAAATAAGTAATTTTATGAAGAAAGGAAGATAGGGGGATTTGTTCTAATTGTTAGGAATGATTTTAGAGCAGCTTTAAAAGAGAAAAAATGACGCCTGCTTTATCATTTTGTTACCTAATAGGAATTGTAGTATCATATTTTGCTGATGAATTGTGGATGAGGAGGAAATCTAGTGGCAAATAAAGAACTGAAAAGGGGATTGGAAGCGCGTCATATTCAAATGATTGCTTTAGGCGGTACAATTGGTGTTGGTTTATTTATGGGGTCAGCCAGCACGATTAGGTGGACAGGTCCATCAGTAATGCTTGCTTATGCAATTGCAGGGATTTTTATATTTTTCATTATGCGTGCGATGGGGGAAATGTTGTATGTAGAGCCAGGTACAGGCTCATTTGCGACATTTGGCCATAAGTATATACACCCATTAGCGGGATACATGACGGCATGGAGTAACTGGTTCCAGTGGGTGATCGTTGGGATGTCAGAAATTATAGCGGTTGGGGCATATATGCAGTATTGGTTCCCAGATCTGCCAGCTTGGGTGCCAGGTGTCATCACAATGGTGATTCTTGGTGCGGCAAATTTAATTTCTGTTAAATCATTTGGTGAATTTGAATTTTGGTTTGCAATGATTAAAATCGTTACGATTGTGTTAATGCTCATTGCGGGATTTGGACTTATTTTCTTCGGATTTGGTAACGGAGGGAGTGCGATAGGATTATCTAACCTTTGGGAAAACGGCGGTTTCTTTACGGGCGGCTGGTCAGGGTTCTTCTTTGCTCTATCGCTAGTTGTTGGAGCTTATCAAGGCGTTGAATTAATTGGAATTACAGCTGGTGAAGCAAAAGATCCGAAAAAAACGTTAACGAAAGCAATTCAAAGTACAATTTGGCGTATTTTAATCTTCTATATTGGTGCAATTTTTGTTATTGTAACTGTTTACCCTTGGGATCAGCTGAATTCAATTGGTAGCCCGTTTGTAGCGACTTTTGCGAAAATTGGGATTACGGCAGCTGCTGGATTGATTAACTTTGTCGTAATTACAGCTGCAATGTCTGGCTGTAACAGTGGTATTTATAGTGCAGGACGTATGCTTTATACATTAGGAATGAATGGGCAAGCGCCAAAATACTTCACAAAAATTTCCCGTAACGGTGTACCTTTATTTGGTACGGTTGGTGTGTTAATTGGTTTAGCAATTGGCGTTGTTTTAAGTTATATTGCACCAAAAAACTTGTTCGTGTATGTATACAGTGCGAGTGTACTTCCTGGTATGGTTCCGTGGTTTGTCATCCTGATTAGTCAAATTCGATTCAGAAAAGCAAAAGGAGCTGAAATGGAAAATCACCCGTTCAAAATGCCTTTTGCACCTGTTACAAACTATGTAACGATTGCCTTTTTAATTATGGTATTAATCGGTATGTGGTTCAATGAAGATACACGAATTTCACTTATTGTAGGTATTGTTTTCCTAGCAATCGTTGTCATTAGTTTTTATGCTTTTGGAATAGGAAAACGTGTTCCAGTAGATGTTCAAACAGAGAATGAAGTGGTTAACCGTTAATTCGCTTCGGCTGGTTAACATTTCTCTCATTAATAACATTAAAAATTTTGATGTAGGTATAAAGAATATATCAGAGAGCTCATATCAAGCAAACAACCAATGAGAAATACTCATTAGGCTGTTTGCTTTTTTCTATTGTTCTTTTTATTTTTTAGTAGTAGCAATTACTTAGAAGCACTATTTTTTACCTGTAAAGTGGATGAGTAAAAAGTTGTGAAAGTGGATGGTCCTTTTGAAATAGATATCCCTTATTATAAAAGAGGAGGGTAGTATGTTTTAAGTATCTTGATTATGTTCTCATCCAAAAAATATAAAGTTTTTAAGTTAAACGATTCGGTTTTCTGTTCAAATAGACTGGTTTTAGAAAGGAGAAAGGCAATGAAATTTGCAATTTTATTAGTTATTATTATTGTAATTGCATCACTTTTAGGAACGGTGTTTGTTACAAGAAACGCGGAGGAAAATTACGGTCAGTCTACGAAGCAGAATGTGAAGAATTTGTCTGCTATTTATATCGTCCTTCTTTTAAGTCTGCTTATAGGAGTTACGTGGTATGCGGTTGCTGTCTTGTAGTCTTTCTACTTTTGATAAATAGGTAGCCTAAATGAAATGTTTATTTTTTAACACTATTCTTTTTATCTTGCATTGACAGGCGGTAAGACTCCTACCTCAAAGTTTAGTAAAAGCAAAGAGGTTAGGTGAGAGTTGAGCTGTCCGTAAAAAACCGATTGGTGAGGGTTAATAATCAGTGCGGGATGAAGAAAACCTCCTGCTGATTAAAGTTTTACTGTTTAACGTAAAGAAGCTTCATTCCTCAATATGTGAATGTACAATAGGGGTGAAAATTCAATTTGTATATATGTTTAGTTACTACTCCTCACATTGTAGAATGAGTGAATATTTTCATAGCTGGGGATGAATGGGGCAAACTATGCTAAATGAAAACAGGAAAATACTTAGTATATAACAAACAGAGGTTAACATCTTAATTTTATTTTAATTAATAAAAAGACTGCTGATAAGGGGGAGGGAATTAGATGGAATGGAGACCCAATCGTGCAGATAAAACGCCAGTCTATAAACAAATTGCTGACTATATAGAACGGGGAATTTCTTCAGGAGAATTTTCTTCAGATAGTATGTTACCTTCGGAACGTACTTTAGCAAAAGAGTTGCAAGTGAACCGCAGTACGGTAGTAGCAGCATATGAGGAACTGAAATCACTTGGGGTAGTAGAGAGAAAAAAAGGAAGTGGGACACGTGTAAACACAGATATATGGGGGGTATCACGTAAACGTACGCCAAACTGGGGGAGATATGTAGAAGATGGTTCATTCCTTCCGAATCTGCCGCTAGTTCAACAAATTCGAACGGAAACACAAAAGGATGATTTGATTAATTTAGCAAGTGGTGAGTTGTCACGGGATTTGTTTCCTGCTGACCAGTTTCGCTGGATTCTCTCAGAACAAATATTTATGGAGAATCTAGGATATGATCATCCGCAAGGAAATGAAAAGTTAAGGGAAACGATCTCTTCACATGTGGATAAATATAAAAATATCGCTGTTGATCCATGTTCCATTCTAATTACATCAGGAGCTCAACAAGCGCTTAACCTTATCGTTCAATGCTTGCTTAAACCAGGAGATGCAATTGCGATTGAAGATCCATCTTATTGTTTTTCACTTCCAATGTTTAAGTCTGCCGGGTTAAACATATACCATTTACCTGTGGATCAACATGGCATGAATCCAGATGATTTGATAGATTTACACAGAAAGCACCGAATTCGAATGGTATTTCTAAATCCGGATTATCAGAATCCAACAGGAACGGTCCTTTCAATGTCTCGTCGCAAAAAGGTTTTGGAATTGTCATCTGAATTTGGTATACCGATTGTGGAAGATGATCCTTATAGCTTAACTTCGTTTAATGGTGAAGTAAATCTAACCTTAAAATCTATGGATACGAATGGAAATGTTTTATATATTAGTTCATTATCGAAAATTGTAGCATCTGGATTGCGAATTGGGTGGGTGATTGGTCCGCCTCGTGTCATTGAACGTTTAGCAGATGCAAAGCAACAAGTAGATTTTGGACATAGTGTCTTTCCTCAATGGATAGCGAATCAATTTTTAGAATCAGAAAATTTTCATACGCATATTTCTATGCTTCGGGAACAATTGAAACAGAGAAGGGATCAAATGGTCACCAGTCTTAGTGAACTGTTAGATGAGCGGGTTGAATTTTTTGTCCCAGAGGGTGGAATCCATTTGTGGTGTAAAGTGAAGGATTCATTTCAGGAATATCACTTATTAGGAAGTACGATACAAAACGGGATAGCGTTTGTTCCTGGAAGTGTTTTGGGTTCGAGAAAAGAATATGTACGTTTTACTTTTGGAAGAGCGAACACAGACCTCATAAATTTAGGTATTACAAGATTTGCGGAGGTTTTAAATAGAAGTCAATAATATGAATTTACAATGTAACGGAGATGATAAAATATGACGACCTGGTTTGTAATTATGTTAGCTCTTTTCGGTGGACTTAAAATATTAGTTTCAAGCATTCCAAACTCTGTTGTGGAGTCTTTTGTCAGTAGATTTGAACTACATCCACAACTTAATGAGGAAGCTGCCACTGTAACGGTTGATGGAAAACGCTTAGATGGGGAAGATGAGATTCAAATAATTAATCAGTTTAACGAAGCAATATTTTTAGAGAAATACTATTTTCCGCCACAGCATGAAGGGATTCCATTGGTGATTGAAACAAAGAGAGGCAAACATGATGTTAAGTTTTCGATTTACAGTTTCGATGATCGTGTCGATGTGATTAAACAACATAAAAAGAAAGTAGTTGCGTATAGTTTACGTTCAAAAACACTTCAAAGCCGTCCTTTGTTAGTAGCGGGAGATGTAGTTTAACGGATTGTCAAAGAGACAGTCTAAAACTCATATACAAAGACAAATCATAATGAGAAGGAGCAATTCGAATGAGTTGCTCCTTTTTGCAATGTAACAATATTTAGTGTAACGATATTATTCGTATCTTAAACTATTAGAAAGCTGTTCAATAGTTTCCCAATCATTAACGATAATTTGTTTTTTTTCTTTACGGATTGTATTCGATACACTTAATTTTTCAATGACACGATTTAAGTGACGAGTTGTAGTACCGATAAGTGAAGCGATTTCGTGATGATCTGTTGTACGAATTTCTCTCCCAAATAGTTTAGAAGTATTTCGTATTGTACATAAGTAACTTGCAAATCGTGTTTCCACTGAAGCTAGTAAATTTATACGTGAAGCAGTCGTACATGTTTGTAGTTTATAAGTCACGTGGCATAGGAGCTCTTGTAAAAAGGAAACTTCATGCAAAAGTTTCTTTTTGACGTATTGTCTATCGATAAAGATAAAATCTGTTTGTTCCTCGGTAGTTACATGTGATTGTATGTTTACATTTTGAATGAGTTCAATATCACCCATCATAGAAACGGCTGAACAAAATCGAAGTAATAGTGCTTTTCCTGTAATGACGTTTGTTGTTATTTTTGTACGTCCAGATATTTGAATGTACAAGCCGTCTATAGCTTCCCCCTCGTGTAAAACAATTTCTTTCGCATCGTATCGCCGAATTTGAAATGGATGATCAAGATGTGTAAAAAGTTTCTGTATATGTTCATTGGCTAAGTATGTTGATAGGAGCAATTCGTCTTCAATTTTTTTCATCATTATTCTCCTTTTTCGGACATCTGTCCTGTTCATTATAAAGGAATTCTTTTACATTAAAAAGAAAGGAGCGATGTATATGAAATTTGTTTTTGATATTGATGGTACAATTTGTTTTAAAGGAAAACCAATAACGGAAGGTATAATTCAAGCATTAGATACTTGTCATGCAAGAGGGCATGAAATCATATTTGCATCTGCTAGACCAATAAGAGATTTACTACCTGTGATACCAAGACATATGCATCACTATTCAATGATTGGTGGAAATGGGGCGTTTGTTGCAAAAGAAGGAAAAGTCACTCAGGTTACACCATTTGATAAATCAACAATGAAGTCTATTCGATCATTAATAGAGGAGCATAACCTTACTTATTTGATTGATAGTCAATGGGATTATGCTTATACGGGAAGTGAAAATCATCCAATTTATCGCAACATAGATCCCGATAAATTAGCTGCTAATGTATCGATTGATTGCATCGAGGAAATGGTGAAAGTTGTGTTGTTTCCTGATGGGAATGAAGAAGAATTAGTGCAAGTGTTAAATGAACTACCTGTGCAAATATACGTACATCATCAAGAGGACATTATTGATATAAGTCCATTAGGAATTGATAAATGGCAAGGGTTACAAAATTTAGGAATAGAAGAAGGGTCATTCATCGCTTTCGGTAACGATGCAAATGATGTATCAATGTTTTTGTATGCGAAAGAGGGAGTTTGTATTGGTGAGCATAAAATGCTGCGCTCCGTTGCATCTATGAGCCTACAGAGTAATGAGCAATGTATTATTGAAAAGATTATTAAGTTATCAGACATAGAATCTAGAAATGTATGGGATTTAATGAAGAACCTTTAAAGCAAATTAGAACTTCTAATTTGCTTTTTCTTTATATAGTAACTTTGATTTTGTTACTCTACAACGACTCCCTAGTATTGTAGCCACCCATAAATCTTCCACATAAAAAACATGAAAATCATATATCCGAAGAAAGAATAAGAATGGTGCCAATCTTCACTATGAGTAAATAACCCTAAGCTTTCAGCAAATTGTTCCGATATACTTGCACAAATGCCAATCAGTATAATAAATAGAATTCTTGAGAATGTAGATAAAGCTTTGGCAATATGTAAAAAGAAAGTAGTAAAGGTTGGCAATATCAATAACGTAAAAGCAATATTGACCGAAAACGTATTTGGAAATGGTCTGACTGGAAAATCATACATTTGTATACTCACAAATAGATAATCTAAATATGTTCCAATAAAACAGGAGAAAATGATAGTGAATATAAATGCTAGGTAATTATTCTTCTGTTTCTTCTTCTCTGAGAAGGATATTTTTTTTTGTAAGGATTGCAAGTTCAATTTTTTCAAGTGTTTTGCAATAGTCATCCGCAATCTTTCCATTTATATTTTCTCCTTTATCAATGAAATAGTCTACGATACGCCAGTCCTCAAACCAATCTCCTGTTTCCGCATCTTCATGTTCTAAATCTTTCCACGCATATATTAGTTGAGGACTATATAAGCGAGTTGCATCTTTTCTAAGTTGACATTTCTTTGTTCTACGTTTATAAAACTCTCGGGAAAATGTCTCATTTACATCAGAAAATAAATGAGGCCAGTAGTCTTTTCGTGAAGCAGTATGTGAATGATCGTGAGCCCAATTTATTACTTTGGATAACATATGTTCGTTGCGAAACAATAAAGAGTATAATCGTTTGCCTAGTAGAATTCGTTCATGTAAGGAGGTGAAGTGTTTCATTGTATCACCAAATAACAGTGTTTTTTGTTTGGTGTCATCTTCATAATAGGGAAAGAGGATATGATTAAAACGAAAGAAGTCAAAGAGTTTAAATCCAATACTATTTAGTACGGCCTTTTTAAAATAATCATTTTGAATGACTTTTTTTTCTAAATAGCTTTGTTCATTAATAATCGTTGCTATAGCTAATGTATAGGGATTACCCGTTTTCCAAAAATGGTTCCACATCGTTTCCATAAACGTTGAGACATTGAGATGGGGTAGGAGGTAGAAGAGAGTTTTGGATCTTTTGAGGCTTTGTTCATATAGTAAAAATTGTGGATACACATCTTGGAAGATTAACCAGTTTCCCCGTTCTAAAAAAGAATAGTAGATAAGTTGATCTTTTTCTGATAACAGTCTTGTGTATAAATCTCCTTTTAAATCTGTCATATTCCAACCGCCATTACGTGATACCATATGTCCAAGTAAAGCCCAGTGTATTTCAGGATGCTGAAGGTAAAACTGATAATAAGCACGTGTTCTCGTCACGTTATTTTTGTTTAGTTGTTTTGTTTGTTTTTTAATGTTATAAATAAGCATTTTCTCTTCTATGGTTAATGCAGCCTTTTTAAAGGAAGCAGTACTGCTTTTACTTTTTTTCTTTAGTTCATTTTTTACATCTAAAAGAAAAAGCGGGATCGCTTTGGAAGACCCGTTCCATTTTCTTTTTTGATTGTTTTCATCCATTTTATTTCCCCCTGTTAACATGAATTTCAACAAATAGTTTAATAGAACGGTTACCATCATTTTATTACACATATTCCGAATAAATGTGAATTGTTTTTTTGGGGGATATAAACAGTGTAATATTTTTTACTATAAGCACGATAAGTCTTTTGTACTACTTCACCCTCATACAAATGAGGGATTCAATAAACGTGGAACTCGATTATATTCATAGGTAGGAAGCATAAAAAATGAAGAGAGGAAGAAAAGTATGAAAAATTGGGTTCAATTTAGAATCGCACGTCCAACAGATAAGTTTGAAGAAGTGATTACATTTTATGAGGAAGGTCTAGGATTAAAACGGATAGGTGAGTTTTATAATCATGAAGGGTATGATGGAGTTATGTTTGGATTGCCTGATGCAGAATACCATCTAGAGTTTACAAGGCATACGAATGGCAGTCCATGTCCAGCTCCAACAAAAGATAATCTACTTGTATTTTATATGATTCATAAAGCTGAGATTGAAAAAGTAACGAACAGGTTACATGCAATGGGTTATGGTGAAGTTGAACCAGAAAATCCATACTGGAAAGAAAAAGGCATTACAATAGAAGATCCTGATGGATGGAGAATTGTACTTATGCATATAGATAAATAAAGATAGAATAGTTATAAAAAAGGGTTCGTTTGTTCAAATTTCTACTTGGTAATAATCTAAATATTAGAGTCTATTTTGATGATACTGTCTTCAAAATAGACTCAATATTTTTTTGTGAGTGAAGATTTATATGTTTATAAATTTGCACTAATGTGGTCTGTCTTTTTCCTCACTAAAGCGCTTAAAATATTTGAAATTACATGTCTTCTTTTTCAACCATTATAGTATACTAGACTGTTAATTATTGTAATATTTATTAAAGGGTGAATGATAAGAAAATATGATATATTAATGCTATCTAATTATTTTTTAAGGGAGATAGGGGAAATGACAAAGAAAAATCAAACTGAAAATAAAGAACAAACGATTTTTAGCCATACAGGAGACACTATTGTGACAGAAGATAGAGAAATACAAATTATCTCAAGAGTAGAAGAGCCTCTTATTGTCGTTTTAGAAAATGTACTAAGTGATGAAGAATGTGAATCGTTAATTGAATTATCTAAACATTCAATGAAACGTTCGAAAATCGGCGCTTCTCGTGAAGTAAACAACATCCGAACAAGTAGCGGTACATTTTTAGAAGAAAATGAAATCGTTGCCAAAATCGAAAAACGAGTGTCTTCGATTATGAATATTCCTGTCGAATATGGTGAAGGTCTTCATATTTTAAAGTACACCCCTGGACAAGAATATAAAGCACACTATGATTACTTTGCAGAACATAGCAGGGCAGCAGAAAACAATCGTATTAGTACGCTTGTGATGTATTTAAACGAGGTAGAAGAGGGCGGAGAAACATATTTCCCAAAACTTGATCTTTCCATAGCTCCGAAAAAAGGTTCAGCCGTATACTTTGAATACTTTTATAATGATAAATCATTAAATGAACTGACACTTCATGGCGGTGCACCTGTTATCAAAGGTGAAAAATGGGTTGCGACGCAATGGATGAGAAGAAGAGCTTTGTTGTAAGATACAACGCGATTACGAGTTTTTGTGTATGTTTTTTGGGGCAACGTTTTTATCCCGCTATTTTAGGACAGTAACACTTCCACCTCAAAATTCAGCGAAAGCAATGTCCAGCTCTAGTGGCTAGAATCTCCGGTCGTTTCGTCCCCTCAAACGAGGCAAAAAGCGCCTCTCTGTCGGGGGCTCTAACGTCCTACGATTCTGAGCGAGCCGCTTCCGCTTTTCTAAAGAAGTTAGGTGAGAGATGAACTGTCCGTAAAAGCCCGATTGGTGAGGGCTAATAATCAGTAGGGGATGGGGAAAATCCCCACTGATTAAAGTTTCACTTTATGTGAGAGGAATCAGATTCCGTGTACATAAAATATACCTATAGATTTGTTAATAAGAATTGTTGTGACAAGTAAATTTACCGACTTTATTTTCAATCTACATTACAGTTAAAAACTTTAAAAAATTTCGCCTTGAGGATTATAATAAAGAGAGATTCATAAAAAAGGAGTGAAATAATTTGAAACAAGAGCTTATAGAAAGGTTTACAAGATATGTGAAGGTAGATACACAATCAAATGAAGAAAGTCATACAGTACCATCAACACCGGGGCAAATTGAGTTTGGAAAATTACTAGTTGAAGAATTAAAACAAATTGGTTTGACAGAAGTAACGATGGATGAAAATGGGTATGTAATGGCAACACTTCCTGCAAATACGGATAAAGATGTTCCTGTAATTGGTTTTTTAGCTCATTTAGATACAGCAACTGATTTTACAGGGAAGAATGTGAAACCACAAATTCATGAAGATTTTGATGGAAAGGCAATTACATTGAATAAGGAATTGAATGTAATTTTAACACCAGAACAATTTCCAGAATTACCATCATATAAAGGCCACACTTTAATCACAACTGATGGAACAACACTTCTTGGTGCAGATGATAAAGCGGGCCTTACAGAAATTATGACTGCTATGAATTATTTATTACATAACCCACAAATTAAACATGGAAAGATAAGAGTAGCATTTACGCCGGATGAAGAAATCGGCCGTGGACCATCTCACTTTGATGTGAAGGCTTTTGGAGCATCTTTCGCTTATACAATGGACGGAGGCCCACTTGGAGGATTGGAGTATGAGAGCTTCAATGCTGCAAGTGCAAAACTTACTTTTAAAGGAAATAATACGCATCCCGGAACAGCAAAAAATAAAATGCTCAATGCAAGTAAGCTAGCGATGGAGTTTCATGCGCAGTTACCAGTAGAAGAGGCACCAGAATATACGGAGGGATATGAAGGTTTCTACCATCTCATTTCTGTAAATGGTGATGTTGAACAAAGTAAATCACATTACATTATTCGAGATTTCGAACGTGATAACTTTGAGGCTCGTAAAGAAAAAATTACGAATATTACGAAGCAGATGCGAGAGAAGTATGGTGAGGAAAATATTATTCTTGAGATGAATGATCAATATTATAATATGCTTGAGAAAATTGAACCGGTCAAGGAAATTGTTGATATTGCGTATGAGGCGATGAAAAATCTAGATATTGAACCAAATATTCAACCAATCCGCGGAGGAACGGATGGGTCTCAATTATCATATATGGGCTTGCCGACGCCAAACATTTTTACTGGTGGGGAAAACTACCACGGTAAATTTGAATACGTTTCTGTAGATAATATGGAGAAGGCTGTTCAGGTTATTGTAGAAATAGTACGGTTATTTGAAGAGCAAGCATAAAGAAGAAGTCCGGATAGTTATTGATTACTATCCGGATTTTAATACAGAACTCGCCATAAATAAAAGGTCGCATAGGATTCCCAATCCTTCCATGCTGAAGCGTACTCTCTTATTTCTTTTTTTGTTGGTTTATTTTCTGATCCGGTTAAACGTTTAATGACATTATGTAGACCAACATCATCAATTGGAAAAGCAGAAGGAAATCTTAGACAACGCATTAAAACATAATTTGCTGTCCATGGTCCAATACCACGTATGTCGGTTAATGTTTTCTCAGCATTTGTTAGGTCGCTGTTTATGAACAAGTCTTTACTTAAGACACCTTGTGTCATGAGTTTTGCGACACCAATAAGATATTCACATTTTCTTATGGTCATTTTTAGTTCTGTTAGATCTTCTACAGATAGGTTGGCGATAACCTCTGGTGTTGGAAATATCCAATATTTCCGTCCATTCCATTCGATATGTTCACCGAAGGATTCAACAAAGCGTCTTTTTAATGTATAGGCAAATGTGAGATTAATTTGTTGACCAAGAATACCCCAGCAAAGTGCCTCAAATAAATCAGGAATTCCCATATTGCGTAGTCCGTAATACTCGTTGATTGGTTTAGATAGAAGTACATCGTTTTTTGCTACATCATAAAATGAGCTTAAATCCGTATCTAAATCAAACCATTCTCTTACATACCTCGCTACTGTAGCACGAACCCATTTCTCAGGCGGCGTTTTAGCACCTAAAAAGCGAACATGTATGTTTCCTTCATCATCTACACTTGTCTCGATTAACGGGTTTTCTCCCTCGATGGGAACGACTCTATAAATTTTGTTATTTTCAATGTGAAACATACATTCATTTGTGGAACGTGAAAGATAATGTAAATTTTGTTTAAAGCTAAATTCTTTCGGCACAAGTAATGTTATGCTTTCATTTTCATCTTTCCACGCTCTATATGGAAGCTCAGGACAACAATGTCTACAAGGCTGATAACCAGTTTGTACCGCTTCTTTTCTAGATTTAAAATTCCGATTGTTTTTTGGGAACTGCTTTTGTTCACACCAAGGGAAGCAATAGTATTTTATTGTTTTGTTACCAATAAAATAGGGAGCATCCCATTCAAAAGGAGTTGTAACATTCTTCATTTGCAACCACCTACAGTAATATTTTTTTCTAATGTTAACAATTTTTTTTCATTGTTAATCCACCTCTAAAACCAGATAACTCCCCGTTCTTTCCAATCACACGATGGCAAGGAATTGTAATTAGTAAAGGATTAGCTCCAATCGCTGTGCCTACAGCGCGTACTGATTTTGGTTTTTGAATAAGCCGTGCAATATCTGAGTAGGAATAGGTTTTTCCATAAGGAATTTCACGTAATGCATTCCAAACAGCTAATTGAAAAGGAGTTCCGTGAACATCAATCGGACATGTAAAGATTTCCCGTTGTTTTTTTAGATACTCTTCTAGTTCTTGAACATATGGTTGTAACTTTAAGAGATTCTGAACTAAAGTATGCTTTGAAAAACGTTTTTTCGTCCAAGTGGTTAATTCTTCAAAAGTTTGATCTTGAGATCCTACAAAGCATAATCCTGTTGATGTTGCGGCAATATACATATGCCAGTTTTCGTGAACAAATAGAGTCCAATATATAATTTGATTTGTTTTAGATTCCATTGTACTTTCCCTCGCTTGTATGATTCATTTTTCGATATTCAGTAGGGGTATACCCTGTTTTCTTTTTAAATAATGTTGCAAAATGTGCAGTGTTAGCTATACCCACAGCAAAACCTATTTCTATAATTGTTTGATTTGTATTTGTAAGATACTGCATAGCTTTGGAAATCCTTAATTGTTGCATATACTCTAGCGGAGTGATGCCTTTCATTTGCTTAAAAGTACGCTGTAAATGATAGGGGCTGCCATGACACCTATCTGCAAGTATTTCAAGAGTTAATGGTTCGTGATAATTTTTATCCATGTACTCTATAATTTGAGTTACCCAATCTTCATTAGGTAACTTTAATCCATTTGGCTTACAACGTTTGCAAGGACGGAATTTTTCGGATAGTGCTTGTTTTGCATTGAGAAAAATTCGTACATTGTCTTTGTTAGGTGTTCTAGATTTACATGATGGGCGGCAAAAAATACCTGTTGTCTTTACGGCGTAAAAAAATTTGTCATCATAGGAAGTATCGTTGTGTATAATCGCTTGCCAGCGTTCATCCGTCAAATGATTTACACTTGTTTCGAATTGTAATCTCTCATTTTGCATGGAACCACCTCCGAAATTAGTATATCCTGAAACAAGTACCCATGTACGTATTTATGAATGTAAGAGCAAGATTACAAAGGTGAAAATGATAGACGTTATATTTTGTGTTAGCATGTAAGCAGAAAATATAAATATAGAGCGAGTATGATATTATGCTACAGCAGCAAGAGGAGGAACAAAAAGTGAAATTTATTTCGTGGAATGTAAATGGTTTACGAGCAGTTATTGCAAAAGGTGGTTTTATAGAATACTTACAGGAAGTCGATGCGGATATTTTTTGTTTGCAAGAAATTAAATTGCAAAGTGGACAAATGGATCTAAATCTTGAAGGGTACCATGTGTACTGGAATTATGCTGTGAAAAAAGGTTATTCAGGAACTGCTATTTTATCAAAAAAAGAACCGCTTTCTGTTACATATGGCTTAGGGATTGAAGAGCATGATCAAGAAGGAAGACTCATTACATTAGAATTTGAAGATTTTTATATGCTAACGCTCTATACACCAAATGCGAAAAGAGGCTTAGAACGTTTAGATTATCGCATGAAGTGGGAAGAAGATTTTTTATCGTATATTAAACAATTAGATAAAAAGAAATCAGTTATTTTTTGTGGGGATCTAAATGTAGCACATAAAGAAATTGATTTGAAAAATCCAAAAACAAATCGAAAAAATCCAGGGTTTTCAGATCAAGAAAGAGAAAAGTTCACCCGGGTTTTAGATGAAGGATTTATTGATACATACCGCTATTTATATCCTAATAGAGAAGGGGCTTATTCATGGTGGTCATATCGTATGAACGCAAGAGCGAAAAACATTGGGTGGCGTTTGGATTATTTTGTTGTCTCTGAGAGGTTAAAAAATAAAATTGTTGATGCGAAAATCAATAGTGAAATAATGGGATCAGATCATTGTCCTGTTGAATTGAATATGGAATTTTAGAAAAAAAGTCGTATCTATCATCAAGATGAATACGACTTTTTTTGTTAAAATTTTTCAAATCATTCTTGAAATAATTTGTATATAGCTATATACTTAGTAACGATAATCATTATCAATGATAATGTTTATCAGTGAGTGAGGGAAGAAGATAATTGATTATCAGAGGAAGTGAAGTAAATGAGTTGTAATTTTAAATAGATGTATTGTAAGTGAATACATAAATAGAAATAGGATTTCATTAAAATAATATATTTAAAGGTTGTTAATTTAGAGAGGAGTATTTATAAGCATGAATAAGAAATTATTTACACTAGGGATGGTCACAGTATTAAGTATTGGTCTTGCAGCATGTAACAGCGTAGATAAAAGTTCAGGAGAACAAAAACAAGAATCAAAAGCAACTGAAACGAAGAAAGATGAGAAACAAAAGATTACATACTTAGGTAAAGAATATACAGTGCCTGCAAAAGTATCAAAAATTGCAACAGCTAGCTTAGAATCAATGGAAGATGCAGCTGTACTTGGCATTAAGCCAGTAGGAGCAATAACAGTAGGCGGACAATTACCGAAGTACTTAGCAGAAGATTTAAAAGGTGCAAAGTCTATCGGTGAGAAAATGGAACCAAATTTTGAAACATTACTTCAATTAAAACCAGATGTAATTACATCTAGCTCAAAATTCCCACCAGAAGCAGCTGAGAAATTTGCAAAGGTAGCCCCAACATTCCCAGTATCACATATTTCTACAAATTGGGAAGAAAACTTGAAGTTAATGGGAGAGCTATCTGGTAAAAAAGATAAAGCGGAAAAAATTATTAAAGATTATAAAGCTGATGCTGAAAAAGCGAAAGAAAAAATTGGTGATAAATTAAAAGATAAAAAGGTTCTTGTAATAAGACTAAGAGCTAGTAACTTGTATCTTTATCCAGAAGGCGTTTACTTCAACCCAGTTATTTATAAAGATTTAGGATTAACTGTTCCAGAAGAAATTAAAGCTGTAAAAGCACAAGAAGCAATCTCCTTAGAAAAATTAGCTGAGAGTAATCCAGATTATATCTTCTTACAATTTGAAGAGAGCGAGAATAAGGATAAACCACAAGTATTAGAAGACTTACAAAGCAATCCAATCTGGCAAAGTATTACTGCTGTAAAAGATAAAAAAGTATTTGTCAATACAGTTGATCCAATGGCACAAGGTGGTACAGCTTGGAGTAAAACAACATTTTTAAAAGAGGCGGAAAAAAACTTAGCTAAATAATTAAATAAGTAAGGTGCGTTGAATGATATGCGAAGAATGAATTCAATACCAATGGTAATTTTATGCTTAGCACCCATATTTATTTTCCTTACAATCATACTTTCTATTTTATATGGTGCAAAAAATATTGATTTTGAAACAACTTGGAATGCAATATTTCATTTCGATTCAAGCAATGTAAATCATAATATTATTATTACTTCTCGTTTACCAAGGGTAGTTGCAGCTCTTTTAGTAGGAGCGTTTCTAGCCATATCAGGAGCACTTATGCAGGGGATGACAAGAAACTATCTTGCATCCCCTTCTATTATGGGTGTAACAGATGGCTCTGCTTTTGTGATAACAATTTGCATGGTATTTCTTCCTGGAATGTCTTCGGTTAATATGATTTTATGTTCTATGCTTGGTTCAGCGCTAGGCGCAGGAATTGTTTTTGGTTTTGGTTCACTGCTCCGAAACGGCTTATCACCAGTTAGGTTAGCGATTATAGGAACTGTTATTGGTACTTTTTTAAGTAGTATTTCTGCTGCAATCGCATCCTACTTCCAAGTTTCTCAAAATATTAGTTTTTGGTATAATGCAAAATTACATCAAGTGGATCCAAATGTAATAAAATTAGCAATTCCTTTCGGTATCGTTGGGATTATTTTAGCGTTGTTAATATCGAAATCTATTACGATTCTTTCATTAGGAGAAGAGGTTTCTGTTAATTTAGGACAACGTACAAAGCTGGTAAAAGCGACCGCTATTATATCAGTTATATTCTTGACAGGGACGGCTGTTGCGCTAGTCGGAAAAATAGGTTTTGTCGGACTTATTATTCCGCATATTACTCGTTTCTTAATTGGAGTAGACTATAAATGGATTATCCCTTGTGCAGGAGTAATTGGTGGTTTGTTTTTAGCTTTATGCGATATAGTAAGTAGGTTTGTAAATTATCCGTTTGAAACACCAATAGGAGTCGTTACGTCTTTAATTGGAATTCCTTTCTTCCTTTATTTAATTCGTACAAGAGGAGGAGAGAAACATGCTTAAGGATTCAAGTCGGTATTATGTAATGACAATGGGGATTATTATACTTTTAATTTTGTTTGCTATTTATATAAGTTTAACAAATGGTACATTTGATATTACAATTGCGGATGTATTTCGGACGATTTTTCGGATTAACCCCGTACCTGAACATGATCTAGTAATATTTGACTTTCGACTTCCGAGAATCGTAATAGCTGGTTTAGTAGGGTTAGGTCTTGGAATTGCTGGAGCTGTTATTCAAGGAATTACAAGAAACGGTTTAGCTGATCCGGGTATTTTAGGTGTGAATGCTGGAGCCGGAACTGCAATTGTTATTTTTATGTTTTTCTTTCAAGGACAGTTGAAAAGTACGGACTGGGTTTCGATTATGATGATGCCAATGTTTGGGTTAGTTGGTGGTTTAGGTGCAGCTATATTAATTTATATGTTTTCTTGGCGAAATGGAAAACTAGATTCCCAACGTCTTTTATTAACAGGAATTGCGATAGGATCAGGATTTGGTGCATTTTCTATGTATTTATCATTGAAAATGAAAGCAACTGACTTTGAAATGGCTGCCGTTTGGGTTTCCGGGAGTATATATAATGCAAATTGGAAATATATTATTGCTATGCTGCCATGGCTCATTATCCTAATTCCTATAATTAAAAGAAAAGCCTATTTACTTGATTTATTTCAATTGGAGGAAACGAGTATTACGAGTTTAGGAGTTTCGGTTGAGAGAGAAAAGTCTATTTTATTATTAAGTAGTATTGGATTAGTAAGTGCTTGTGTTGCTGTCTCGGGCAGTATCGGATTTGTAGGACTGATGGCACCGCATATTGCAAAACGTCTCGTTGGTATTCAGCATAAGTATGTGATTCCTGTATGTGGAGCAATCGGTATGTTACTTGTCATTGTTTCAGACTTTATTGCAAAAACAATATTTACACCTGTGGAATTACCAGTTGGAATTGTCATTTCGATTATTGGTGTACCATATTTCCTATATTTGTTATATAAAGCGAAGGCGTAAGAGGAGTGAGAGAAAGTGAATGATCTAAGGGCTGAAAATTTAGAAACAAGTTATGAAAAGTTTACAGTGTTTCGTGATTTGAATGTAGAGATACAAAAAGGGAAAGTTACCACAATTATTGGCCCAAATGGATGCGGGAAATCAACACTCTTAAAAACAATGGGGCGCATTTTAAAACAAAAAAGCGGAAAAGTGTATTTGCAAGGGCAGGATTTAAATACAATTCCTACAAAACAAATTGCAAAGCAGCTCGCACTACTTCCACAAAACCCAATTGCACCAGGCGAACTGAAAGTGGAAGAATTGATTTCTTACGGACGTTACCCACATCGAAATAATGTGAATAAACTATCACCAAAAGATAAAGAAATGATTGATTGGGCATTAGATATTACAAAAACATCTGCTTTTCGTACGCGTCAAATCGGAAATCTATCTGGTGGACAAAGACAAAAAGTATGGCTAGCAATGGCTTTAGCACAAGAAACAGAAGTTTTATTATTAGATGAACCGACTACATACCTTGATATGTCTCATCAATTAGAAGTACTGCAAATTGTTGAACGATTAAACAAAGATCACAAATGTACGGTTGTTATGGTTTTACATGATATTAATCATGCAGCGCGATTTTCAGATGAGATTATTGCAATGAAAGATGGAAAAATTATTACAGCAGGAAGCCCAGTAGAAATCATTACAAATGAAGTATTAAAACGTGTATTTCATATTGATGCACGGGTCATGATAGATCCATATAATGGAGCTCCTGTATGTTTCGGTTATGATAGTGTGTTCCAAGAAGAAAGTACTGAAATATACGTAACTAGTTAAAATGGGAAGAGGAGGGGAGAATAACATGAATACGAGTATTGAAAAAAAAGATGTTACTATTTCTGGTGCAGAGCAATGGAAGATGTATTCGAAAATAGGAAATCGTGAATATCAAATTTATATTTCGAAGCCAAAGCAACCTGCTCCAGAACATGGATATCCTGTAATTTATGTATTAGATGGAAACGCATTTTTTCAAACGTTCCAAGAAGCTATTAAGATCCAATCAGTAAGAGCAGAAAAAACAGGAGTTGTACCATCTATAATTGTTGGTGTAGGCTATCCGATAGAAGGAACTTTTGCAGCTTCTGAAAGGTGTTATGATTTTACTCCTTCCGTGCCTTCTAAGGATGCGCTGCAAAAACCTGATGGAAAACCATGGCCTAAGTCAGGAGGAGCAAATGAATTTTTAGCATTTCTTCAAGAGGAATTGAAGCCGCAAATCGAAAAGGATTTTGAGATTGATAGAGCAAAGCAAACAATATTTGGACATTCACTCGGTGGATTATTTGCTTTACATGTATTGTTTACAAATACAAACGCCTTTCAAAATTATTTCATCAGTAGCCCATCTATTTGGTGGAATAACCAGTCTGTTCTTGAAAACAAAGCAGCGTTTATAAATGAATTGGACAGAGCGAGTTCTGAAGTTGGAGTCTTTCTGACAGTGGGAGCATTAGAAAGAGAGCATATGGTTCGAGATGCCACTGCATTATCAGAGCGTTTACTGAATTTGCAACATAATAAATTACGATTTGCATTTTATGAAGCTGAGGGGGAGAACCATGCATCAGTAGTACCAACAGCTTTAAGTAAGGCACTGAGATTTGTAAGTAATGTACTCTAATCATTGTTTTTAATAAATCACTTGAAAACTTCATTTGATTAGTCTATATATGTTGTCCAAAAGGTAAGCAGAAGCTTACCTTTTTTATATAGGAAATGACTATTTCTGTTATTGTAGCCGTATTAATATTGAAAAGTGCTTGGGGAGTTACGAAGCATTCCATCCATATTTTAATGGAAGGGACACCTGTATCAATTGAATTATCTAAAGTAAAACGGGCAATTAGACAAATAGAAGGTGTACGTGATGTACATGATCTTCATATTTGGACAATTACATCGGGATTAGATGCTTTAAGTTGTCATGTAATGATTGATAAAAAACAAGATTATCAAGAAATTTTACAAATGATAATTAACATGCTAAAACAAGAATTCCATATTGAACACACAACAATTCAAATTGAAACTCTCAAAATTAAACATAATGAATTGGTCGTATAATGACTTGTTTTTCCTAAATAATATTGATTGAAAAGACCTATACTTTGTAGTATAGGTCTTTTCGTTTATATAGGGTATCACCATATGTATGTTTAATGCTATAATTGGTATACTCATGGGGGGCATTGTACCATGTGGATGAGGATAAACTTTAAGAAGGTGATAAAATGGATCATAATAAAAATGAAACGGTTACTAGCCATAGATCGGATAAAGAAAAAGAACAAATTATGAATAGGTTAAAGAGAATTGAAGGGCAAGTTCGTGGTATTCAGAATATGATTGAAAATGATCGTTATTGTGTTGATATTTTAGTGCAGATTTCAGCTATTAATGCAGCGATGAAGAAAGTTGGTATGGGGATACTGAAAAATCATACAAATCATTGTGTTTCTAATGCGATTAAAGAGGGTAATGGAGATGAAGCGATTGAAGAATTAATGACAGTGTTTGAAAGATTCTCAAAAGCATAATCAAACAAGCTAGTGAGTTAACTGGCTTGTTTTTTTGTATACCTATTGATGGTATGGTGGTTTTAAGTTATAAGGAAACGGAGATACATTTAGTGGGATGCATAGGGGGCTGTAAGAATGAAACAAGAACTACTGAAGTTAAAAAAGATTTTAAAAAATAATGACCTACGCCTATTCAATACCTTAGGGAGGTATGGTATTATTTATTTATAACCAATAAATAATGAAATAACAAGAGGAGGATATTAGATGGAAAAGTTAACATTAAAAGTTGAAGGTATGTCTTGTGGGCACTGTGTAAACTCTATTGAAGGAAGCGTAAAAGGGTTAAATGGTGTTGAACAAGTAAAAGTTCACTTAGCTGCAGGTACTGTTGAAGTAGAAATGGATTCTTCAATAGTTACTCTCAAAGATATTATTGTTGTAATTGAAGATCAAGGTTATGAAGTTCAATAAAGAGTTTTGAAACATAAAAGAAATCGTACTTAAATAGGTACGATTTCTTTTAACAAAAAAATATACTCTATAGCTGTATAAGGATAAGGAGTGAATAGCATGAATAGACAAAAAGAGACCACGTGCTTTAGGACTTGCAACACCGACATCTATTATGGCGGGCTCAGGACGTTCAGCTGAGTATGGAGAAGTATTTAGAAGCAACACATCGCTTAAATACAATTATTTTAGATAAAACAGGGACAGTAACAAATGAATAATAAGTAGATATTTTAAAAGAACACAGGTAATGAAAAAACAGCCTTCTCATAAGCGAGAAGGCTGTTTTTTTATTATTTTACTGCTTCTTTTAATTCTTTACCAGCTTTAAATGCAGGTACCTTTGAAGCTGCGATTTGCATTTCTTCACCTGTTTGTGGGTTACGGCCTGTACGAGCAGCTCTTTCACGAACTTCGAATGTACCGAATCCGATAAGTTGTACTTTTTCACCAGCAGCTAAAGTATTTGTGATTGCTTCTACTACAGATTGTACAACTACAGTAGCTTCTTTTTGAGAAATTTCAGCTGTTTGTGCTACATTTTTAATTAATTCTGTTTTATTCATATCTTCACCTCATATGTAAATAATGCTATTTAAGTTGTTATTATAACGTATAAAAGAGAAGAGAACAAGTGTACTATACGTTTTCTATTAAATTCTTTTTGTTAAGCAGTTACGGATTTTTTCTTTAATTCTGTTGTTTTACTTTTGGATTGCTCGCGTTTGTGATAAGCCAAGAAGTAAGGGAGCGCTACGAATAGTATACCACCGACTAAGTTTCCAAAGAAGACGATAATGAAATTCGGTAAGTATTCCATCCAAGTTAGGTGCCCTGCAAAAATGGCGGCTGGAATAACGAACATATTGGCAACAACGTGTTGAAAGCCAATTGCAACAAAAGTCATAACGGGAAACCAAATACCAATTATTTTTCCAGCAAATTCTTTGCTACCCATACTAAGCCAAACTGCTAAACAAACGAGCCAGTTACAACCAATAGCAGAGACAAATGCTTGTACTGGTGTATCATGTAGCTTGGCCTCCGCAATCGATACCGTTTTGGCTAAAAATTCTCCCTCTGTTAATCCGACGATGTGATCGAAAAAATACGCGACAAATACAGCACCAATAAAGTTGCTAATTGTAACAATTAGTAAATTTTTTAATACTTTAGAGAAAGAGATTTTTTTGGAAAACCACGCAATCGATACGGTCATCATATTACCGGTCACTAGTTCACCACCTGCAAGAATAACTAGAATTAGACCGATAGGAAAAACGGCTGCTCCTAGAAAACTAGTAAAAGATCCCCAGGATTTTGGCATTGTTCCAATCACGTGAATATCAAGTAGATAACCTAGCGCTATGAAAGCGCCGCCAAAAAAACCTAAAATCATCATGGGAAGTAACGGTAAAAGTGCTTTTTTTTGGCCTGAACTTGCGGCTAACGTAGTAATTTCTTGTGGTGTATAGACAGACATAAACAACCCCTCCATATTTTTGATACATGACTCCATCCCATCAATGAGTTTTTCGTCTTATTGATGGTTAGATTGATAATTTTTGGGAACGAGTATAGACCCTCAATTAAAAGTTTTTCTCAGAACGTTAAGATGAGATTTTTCTCGGAACATACATAAAAACACCAAAAATGATATTCATCTTGGTAAGTAAAAATTACTTAGAGTTGTTCTGTAGAATTTTTCATCAACAATCAAATATAAATAAAAAGTACATGCATTGCAGATCATGTCGATAAAATTATGTTACATAATTCGAATGGTTTTGTCAATTAATGGTAAAAATGTAGGCGGTGTATTCTATGAAAATGATAGGTATATAGTTTTAACGTTTATATGTAAATGACTATAAGAGCTTCATTATTTCTATAAAATAATAAAACTGACTATTATACAAATCTATACCATTAATAGAAAACGTACATAAGTTATAGCATAACGAGTTTTTAAAACTCTAAAAATGTTATCAAAAGGAGAAGGTAAAATATGAGTGGAAAATGTTCGAAACATGTACCTTGTTCAGTTAAAGGACAAACTCAAATTCCACTTAATGATGCAGATGCACCAGCTATCGTAAGAGAAACTGCAAGGGTGAAAATCCCAGTTGTTTTAGCAGAAAGAATCGTCCAAATTGTTGTAGAAGCAAATATTGAGCTTGAAGATGGAGCAGTAGAAATTAACTGAGTGTTAAAAGATGTATTTTTAACACAATGTAAACTTGTACCAGTTGCGTTCGAGGATTTTAATGACACAGGATACCGTGAAGTAACGCGAGCAAAATTATTTGTAGAAGGCTATATTCGTAAGAATATCGAATATGCTACTAGTGATTGTAATGGAAACCTTCGCTATCGAACTGCAAATGTCCCATTCTACGGTTTCGTTGACTTAACTGAAGATGATTTCCTAACTCCCCCACTTTTTGCTGCTGGCTCAGCAAGTAGATCACAATTCATTAATCCGAAAGACGGTGATTTACCTCGTTTGGACAAGTATTTCTTTGAAAATACTACTTTTTATAATGAACAACCGTACTGTGAATTAATACGTGCAGACTTTTACGAATTAGACTTTTCACCATGCCCTACACGTATAAATGATGATTTTAAGGAAATTCGTGAAAAAATAGTATTAGATCTTACTTTGAAAGTTTTACAAGTTCAGCAAGTAAACGTATAACAAAAAAAGACATTCTCTTTTAATTCTAAAAGAGGATGTCTTTTTTATTGTTATAAGACATATATAATGTTGAAACGGTTATGTATATTTTAAAAATACATACACTTTTCAATTCATCAGTTAGGAAGTGATTGGTGATGAGCAATCCGTGGATCAGTAATAAAGTGGTGGATGAACTTTTTTCTAAACATAAAAAAACTCTAAAGAGCAAGAAAAAACATAAATTGATTGAAGAAAATGTGAAAGAGGATATAACGATAGAAGAGCACAAGAAAGCAGACACATTGATTGCAGAGGGTGTGAAAGAGGAAAAATTATCTGAAGAGCATAAGGAAGTAAATAAATCTCCAAATGAATTAAAAATAGGAAGAGCAGGACGTTCCATAACCGTGGAAAAAGCGTTTTCTACTGGTGCTGAAGTATCAAATTTTTTAAACCTACCTATTATTACTACCAATCCGTGGATTAGTAATAAAATGGTGGATAAACTTTTTACTAAACACAAAAAGATTCTAAAGAAAAAGGAAGCAGATAAATCGATTGAAGAGAGCGTAGAAGAGGATGGATCAGCGAAAGGGGACAAGGGAGCAGATAAACTGATTGAAGAGAGTATAGAGGATAGATCAATGGAAGGGAGCAAGAAAGCAGATAAACCGATTGAAGAGAGCATAAAAGAGGATAGATCGACGGAAGAGGGCAAGAAAGCAGATAAACTGATTGAAGAGAGCATAGAAGAGGATAGATCAACCGAAGGGAGCAAGAAAGCAGATAAACCGATTGAAGAGAGCGTAGAAGAGGATAACTCAACGGAAGGACACAAGGAAGTAAATAAATCTCCAAATGAATTAAAAATAGGAAGTGCAGCACGTTCTATAATCGTGAAAACCCCATTTTCTACTGTTGCTGAAGTATCTGATTTTTTAAACCTACCTATTTTAAGTAGCAAAGATGAAGAAGTATTTATATTTCAAAACGAAACGGAGAAAATGCTTTATGAATTAGAGGCGAAGATGTTAGCTACAGTACATCACTATCATGAAGAACCGTATTGTCATTTCGTTTCTTCAAAGCTTTTTGAAAATAGGGTGCTTTTAGAACTTGCGAATGTGGGAGATATAAGTAATTTTGAGGATAGTGATATAAAACAATCTTTCTGGACTCCTATGCATAACGTGTTGTCAAAAGAGAAAAAAGATAACATATCTAATAATTATATAACGACAAGACTTCCGATAGAAATAGGAAAGTTTAAAACTGAGATTGGTTTGAAAGAAAAAGTGATATTTCAAGAAAAAGTCGCAGGAATTAAAGGGATTTCGCAGGAGGTTATTTTGACGGATAGTAAATTTTTTTCACCAGAAGCTAAAAATGTAAAGCGAAATTCAGTAACAGTTGAAAAAGGCATTTTACTTGTGGATGGTTATATTTTGCAGCGTATTGAGTATATCGTAGCTTGTTCAAATGAGAAAAGTACGTCTCAGAAAAAAGTGTATCAGTTACTGCAAAAAATAGTGCTTGAGTTAATCGTTCAAATATTGCAAGAACAAGAAGTGAAAGTTGAAATTATGTAACTACCATTGACATAGTGTATATAAAACATTTTTCTTGACTTTTTATATACAGGCGAGGAAAATGGTAAAAAAGGAAGGAGGGGTGATAATGGAAGAGTACGTATTCGATCTTTATAATGTATTGTATACAACAGAGTGGCAAGATATTGTTTCATTTCTTGGGATTTTATTTTGTTTAAAAATTGTAATTGTATACATGGAAGAGCAAGGTATGTTCTATTCCTTTTCATCTCCGTCCGATTTAGAGCGGGAACCGTTGCTCTGCTATGCTAATATAAAATGGATGGAAATTCCTTTTAGTGCATTCTTTATGATTCGGTTTATAACGGCTATCGTGAAGAAAAAAGAAGCCAAAGAGGGAGATTGTAATCCGACTTGTAATGCAGCGTATTGTTTATAAGCTAAATACAAGGAGGAGAATAATATGTGGTTTCGATTTCTTATGATTGGTTTCTTTTCGTTAACAGCAATTTCTTTAATGGGATATCAAGTATCAGAGATTTTTCAAGCATACAGTGACATGTTTTCTAACAAAAACTAAGTGAATTGCTATTTTAATAATAAAGCGATAAAATCCTTCTTAAGAAGTTATGATTAAGAAGGTTTTTTCTTTGTTTAATTTTAGTGTGTCAAAGTATTGTCACATTTATACTGTTGATAATATGTTAAAATAGTGTGGTTAACTGTACATATGTAGAAGAGGAAGAGGGAGTGAACAATTTGACGGATCGATTAAATAATCAGAAGAGCTATGCTCCTATTGTGATAACGCTTTCTGTGATCGTCAATGCGATTATTTTATTTTTGTTTTTTGGACCTGTTGGCTACAAAGGAGAGGTGCATTTTGATGTAACAATTTTGCCGATGTTAAATGCAATTTTTAATAGCTTTACATTTGTATTTTTATTGGCAGCATTGTTCTCTATTATTAAAAAGAATGTAAAGATGCATCGAGGTTTTATTCTTGCAGCATTTACAACAACATTGTTATTTTGTGTCTCCTATTTAACGTATCATTACTTGGCACCAGCGACGCATTTCGGTGGAGAAGGAGTAATTAAATATGTGTACTTCTTTATTTTACTTACGCATATTTTCCTTGCAGCAATTATCGTACCGCTTGCATTGTTCTCACTTGTATATGGTTTTACAAATCAATTGACTCGTCATCGTAAGATTGTACGTTGGACGATGCCAATTTGGTTATATGTAAGTCTTTCTGGTGTTATTGTTTATTTAATGATTTCACCGTATTATCAGTAAAAAATCTCAGCCGAAAAGGCTGAGATTTTTTGTTAAAGCAAATATTTTTGTGAAATGAGCGAAATATGTTATACAAAAGTATAGTAATTTTTATAGTGAAAGGATGGATAGGGAATTATGCAAAATTTTGTGTTTCGTAATCCGACAAAGCTTATTTTTGGTCAAGGACAATTAGAGCAATTAAAGACAGAGATTCCCCAGTATGGTAAAAAGGTTCTTCTCGTATATGGTGGGGGAAGTATTAAACGAAATGGTATATATGATAATGTAATTGCTATCTTAAAAGAAATTGATGCAGAAATTTTTGAGTTAACAGGTGTTGAACCAAACCCACGTTTATCTACTGTAAACAAGGGAATTCGAATGTGCAAAGAAAACGATATTCAATTTATTTTAGCTGTCGGTGGTGGAAGTGTTATCGATTGTACGAAAGCAATTGCTGCCGGTAGTAAATACGATGGTGATGTATGGGACATTGTGACAAAGAAAGCATTTGCAAATGAAGCTTTACCATTTGGTACAGTATTAACTCTTGCAGCGACAGGTTCTGAGATGAATGCTGGTTCTGTTATTACAAATTGGGAAACGAATGAAAAGTATGGATGGGGCAGTCCAGTTACTTTCCCGCAATTTTCTATTCTAGATCCAGCTCATACAGCTTCTGTTCCGCGAAACCAAACGATCTACGGTATGGTTGATATTATGTCGCATGTGTTAGAACAATACTTTCATCAAGATACGAATACAGAATTGCAAGACCGTTACTGTGAATCTATTTTAAAAACGGTAATTGAAACAGCTCCAAAACTTTTAAACGATTTAGAAAGCTATGAGCACAGGGAAACGATTTTATATTGCGGGACAATGGCGCTAAATGGTATTTTAGCAATGGGCGTCCGCGGTGATTGGGCAACGCATAATATTGAGCACGCCGTTTCAGCTGTGTATGATATTCCACATGGTGGCGGCTTAGCGATTTTATTCCCGAATTGGATGAAACATGTTTTAGATGAAAATGTAGACCGCTTTAAACAATTTGCGGTACGTGTATTTCATGTAGAAGCAGATGGAAAAGCGGATAAGGAAATTGCCTTAGAAGGTATCGAAGCGTTGAGAAGTTTTTGGACATCTATTGAAGCGCCATCCCGTTTAGCTGACTATGAAATTGGAGAAGCGAAAATTGATGTAATGGCTGAAAAAGCGATGGTATATGGTGAATTCGGTCATTTTAAGAAATTAAATAAAGAAGACGTAGTTGCAATTTATAGAGCGTCATTATAAAGAATAAAAATAATTTAAAAAACCTTCTTGATATGTATCAAGAAGGTTTTTTGAGTGTTATTGAATGTTTGGTGATTTTATTTGATCGATTTTGAATGTTTTTGATTGATTTTTGAATTCGGTTTCATTATACTGTAATCAAAGGAGAGGTGAGTGATATGTTAACTCCTGAACGTCATCAGCGAATTTTACAGCTTGTGAAAGAAAATAAAGTAGTGAAATTACAACAGTTGGTGGAAGAAACTAAAAGTTCAGAATCGACAATCCGTCGTGATTTAGCACAATTAGAGAAAGAGCGATTATTAAAACGAGTGCATGGCGGAGCTGCTGTATTAACTGGAAAAGGTGAAGAGCCTACGATGGTTGAAAAATCAGCCAAAAACATTCAAGTGAAAAAACAAATCGCTAAATATGCTGCGTCTTTTGTAGAAAAGGGTGATTGCGTTTATTTAGATGCAGGAAGTACAACATTTGAAATGATTCCGTATTTAATAGAGAAAGAAGTTACCGTTGTGACAAATGGGCTTATGCATATTGAAGCATTAGTTGAAAATAATATTCGAGCTTATTTACTTGGCGGGATGATGAAGAGTCGAACAAAAGCATTAATTGGTGCAATGGCACAGGAAAGTATGCAGCAATACCGATTTGATAAGTGTTTCTTAGGGGCGAATGGTGTGCATGAACAGCTTGGATATACAACACCAGATCCTGAAGAAGCATTGCTGAAAAAAATGGCATTAACATTAGCGAATGAAGGTTATTTTTTAATAGATGAAAGTAAATTTTCTGAAGTTGCATTTGCGAAAATTGCAAGTATTGAAGAAGCGACAATTATTACAAATGTATTAGAAGAAGAGCAAGAAGAATATAAGCGAAAAACAAATGTAATTGAGGTTGATAAATGATGATTTATACAGTTACTTTAAATCCATCGATAGATTATGTTGTGCAAACGGAGTGTTTCAAGCTGGGAACTGTCAATCGAGCGGAAAACGATATGAAATTTCCTGGCGGGAAAGGAATTAATGTATCCCGTGTGCTTTATCGACTTGGAATAGAGAATACAGCGCTCGGTTTTATAGGGGGATTCACAGGTCGATTCATTGAAGATGTTTTGAAAAGTGAAGGTGTTAAGACGAATTTTGTTCATGTAGATGGGGATTCGCGTATTAATGTGAAAATAAAGGGGGAGGAAGAAACAGAGCTGAATGGTCAAGGGCCTGTTATTACGGATGGACAGCTTCAACATTTAATGGGCGAAATGGAAAATATGCAGGCTGGTGATTATCTTGTATTAGCCGGTAGTATTCCTGCATCGATTCCAAAAACATTTTATGAAACAATGGCTAATTTTGGGGCAGAACGTCAGATTAACGTCATTGTTGATACGAGTGGAAGTGCGCTTCAGCATGTAATTCAAAATAAGCCATTTTTAATAAAACCAAATCATCATGAGCTTGGAGAATTATTTAAAGAAAAGCTTTCGACAGTAGAAGAAATGATTCCATATGGCAGAAAGTTAATCGAACAAGGTGTGCAGAATGTAATTGTCTCTATGGCAGGAGATGGAGCTTTGTTATTTACCAATAAAGGAGTATACGAGGCAACCGTGCCAAAAGGAACGGTTATCAATTCTGTTGGAGCGGGAGATTCTCTTGTTGCAGGGTTTGTGGGAATATATGAAAAAACAAAAAATGTCGAAGAAGCATTTCGTTATGGTGTAGCAACGGGAAGCGCAACAGCGTTTTCAGCGGATTTATGTACGAAAGATAAAGTAGAGGAATTATTATCGCAAGTAATGATTACAAAGCGGTAGGGGGAACAGAATATGAAAATTACAGAGCTTTTAAAAAGGGATACAGTTATTATGGATTTGACAGCTTCAGCAAAAGAAGCTGTCATCGATGAATTAGTAGAGAAATTAGAAAAGGCAGGAAGGTTAAATAATCAAGCGGAATTTAAAGAGGCTATTTTAAAGCGTGAAATGCAAAGTACAACTGGAATTGGCGAAGGGATTGCTATTCCACATGCAAAAACAAAAGCGGTCAAACAGCCAGCTATTTGTTTTGGACGCAGTGTAAGCGGTGTCAATTATGAGTCGCTTGATGGACAACCAGCTCATTTATTCTTTATGATTGCGGCTAGTGAAGGTGCGAATAATACGCATTTAGAAACGTTATCCCGCTTATCGACATTATTAATGGATGAAGGGTTTCGTAAACAACTGTTAGAGGCAAAAAGTGAAGAGGAGCTTCTGCGTTTGTTTGATGAAAAAGAAAAGGAAAACGAGCAAGAAGATGAACTTAGTGAAGCAGCAAAGCCAGAAGGGAATGAACCGTATGTGTTAGCGGTAACAGCTTGTCCAACTGGTATCGCTCACACATATATGGCTGCGGATAGTCTCAAGGCGAAAGCGGTGGAATTAGGAGTTGCGATTAAGGTCGAAACAAACGGTTCTACTGGTGTGAAAAATGGATTAACGAAAGAAGATATTGAACGTGCAACAGCTATTATTGTTGCGGCAGATAAGCAAGTAGAAATGAATCGTTTCGCGGGAAAACACGTGATTCAAGTACCAGTTGCAGATGGTATTCGGAAATCAGAGCAGTTAATTAATCGAGCGATAAATCAAGACGCTCCGATTTTTAAAGGTGGAAAAGAAAGTGAAGAAGCAAAAGGGGTAGAACAAGAAAAAGGATTGGGCATATATAAGCATTTGATGAGCGGTGTAAGTAATATGTTACCGTTTGTAGTTGGAGGTGGAATTTTAATTGCACTTGCTTTTGCTTTCGGCGGAATTAAAGCAGAAGGTCCAATTGCAGAGACTCTCATGACAATCGGTGGAGGAAAGATGGGAGCATTTGCATTTCTTGTTCCGGTGTTAGCTGGATTTATCGCAAGTTCTATTGCTGATCGCCCGGGGTTTATGCCTGGTATTGTTGGTGGTTTTTTAGCAGCACAAGCAAATGCAGGGTTTTTGGGTGGGTTAATTGCCGGCTTCTTAGCTGGTTATATTGTAGTTGGTTTAAAAAAAGTGTTGGCAGGTTTACCAGTACAATTAGAAGGGATTAAACCTGTTTTATTATATCCGGTACTTGGTTTGTTACTTACAGGGGTATTAATGTTAAAAGTTGTAAACCCTCCTGTTGTTGCTTTAAATGAGGCCTTAACGGGTTGGTTAAATGGTTTAGGTGGTGCGAATGCTATATTATTAGGACTTATTTTAGGTGGAATGATGGCTGTTGATATGGGTGGTCCGATTAATAAAGCGGCATTTACATTTGGGATTGCTGCAATTGAGGCTGGAAACTTTGGTGTACATTCAGCTGTTATGGCTGGTGGAATGGTCCCTCCACTTGCAATTGCTTTTGCAACTACACTTTTTAAAGCGAAATTTACAGAAGCAGAGCGGAAATCAGGTTTTACAAATTATATTATGGGAGCGTCATTTATTACAGAAGGAGCAATTCCATTTGCAGCAGCTGATCCAATCCGTGTGATTGTAAGTTGTGTTGTTGGATCAAGTATTGCTGGTGCATTATCGATGTTATTTGGAATTACATTGCCAGCGCCACACGGTGGAATATTTGTCATACTATTAGTAAATAAGCCAGTGTTATATATTCTTTCTATATTAATAGGTTCTGCAGTATCAGCTCTTATGCTAGGGGGATGGAAAAAGAAAATTTCATAAAACTCAAAAAGGATAGCTACTTAACTACGTAGTTGTCCTTTTTGAGTTTTTGTGTCAGTAATATGTGAATCATAGTAAAATACAAAAGATTTATTGCATAAAAAGACATAATGTAACTAACATTTGTAATGTTTCGGTGTTTTTTTTGTAACAAGATGGTAATACTATTACTTTTATTGCAAAAAAAACATATGTATTTGAAAGAAAAAAATGATTAAATCTCTTAAAAATACGTATAGAACACTCTTTTCTTTTATTCTACTTTATATTACAAAGCATTAATGATTGATTACGAATCGTTTGTAATTCTGTGATATCCTAAATCTCCTAAAAAACTGTTGCTATAATGAGGACACGAAAACAAAGCGAATGGAGGCTATTCATGAAAAAATTAATTGGTATAGCAGCAGCAGCGGTTTTTGGTCTTGGGATTTTCACTATTTCTGCACAAGCAGAAACTGTTGTAACAACAGAGGTATTAAATGTACGCGAGAACCCAACTACTGAATCAAAAGTTGTAGGAAAATTATTAAATGGTCATAAATTAGATGTTACAAATACAGAAAACGGATGGTCACAAATCAAATTAAATGGTAAAGACGTATTCGTAAGCGCAGAATTTACAAAAAGCATCTATTACGTAACAGCAAACGTATTAAACGTACGTGCTGAAGCGAACACAAACTCAGAAATTCTTGGTACGCTTAAGAAAGACGATATGATTGAAACAACAAGCCAAGTACAAAATGAATGGTTACAATTCGAATATAACGGGAAAACGGCTTACGTTCATGTTCCTTATTTAACAGGTACAGCACCTGTTATTGAAAAACAAGAAACGCCTGCTCCTGCCAAAGTTGAAGCACCTGCAAAAGCAGAGGCACAAGCTCCAGCGGCACAAGAAAAACCAGCTGCTAAGCCAGCTACTCAAGTAAAAGCGGCAGAAACAAATGCTCCTTCTGGTGGTCGTGAATTAACAGTTGTAGCGACAGCATATACAGCTCATCCGAGCGAAAATGGCACATATGGTGGTCGTGTATTAACTGCAATGGGTCACGACCTAACAGCGAATCCGAACATGAAGATGATTGCTGTTGATCCGAAAGTGATTCCATTAGGATCAAAAGTATGGGTAGAAGGATATGGAGAAGCAATTGCTGGTGACACTGGTGGTGCAATTAAAGGTAACCGTATCGACGTTCTAGTTGGCTCTGACACAGTTGCTAACAAATGGGGACGTAAAACTGTTAAAGTGAAAGTTTTAAAATAACGTTATTGTTGCTAAAAAATACATCCAGTTTTTAAGCATTGAGTGCTGTTTTTTCAGGCTGTTAGGAATTTCCTAACAGCCTTTTGTGAATTAAAATGGATATACAGTTCGTCCTGTAATAATATTATAGGCACTGCAAAATTGAGTTTGTGCATATTGTTTAGTTGGTTCATCTAAAGCTTGGTCTTCCAATAAAGTGTGAAAGGAACGTAGCAAGCAGTTTAAAGCGAAATATAATTCTTCTTGTGAGCAGTTCTTTTCTTTTAATGCTGTTGCTAAAATAAGTTCTTCTGTTAATGTTGAAAAATTTATAGTGGCCTGTCCGATTTTCATTATATCCTCTCCGATCTTACTTTTTTATCATGTATATGTATCGTTGGACAAACTATGTCAATTTTATTTCACTGTTTGTAGGTGGTAAGGCATGTACCTCAAGATTCAGAGAGAGGTGTGAAATATAAAATTCTATAAAATGTTGATTAGTTTGGAATGATAATCGGTGAGGGAAGAAGATATTCCTATTGATTATGGGATTGTCATTTTTATTTTTGAATTTCATTTACCGTATTGAAAGAACTTGCATTATGACTATCAAAATTGGTAAGATTGGATATAATGATTAGATGGATAACATTACATAAAGAGAGTTGAAGTATATGGGAGAACTGCAACGTGAAAAAGTTGCTGTCATCATCGGACCGACTGCGGTAGGAAAGACGAAATTAAGTATTGATCTTGCGAAAGCTTTAAATGGTGAAATCATTAGCGGGGACTCGATGCAAATTTATTGTACGATGGATATCGGGACAGCTAAGGTAACAACGGAAGAAATGGATGGGATTCCGCATTACATGATCGATATAAAAAATCCGGAAGATTCATTTTCTGTGGCGGAATTTCAAGAGCTTGTTAGAGGTCATATTCGAGAGATTACAGAACGCGGAAAACTACCGATTATTGTTGGTGGTACGGGCCTTTATATACAATCGGTTTTATATGACTATCAGTTTACAGATGAAGCTGGAGACCCTGTGTATCGAGAAAAACTGGAGAAATTAGCGACAGAACATGGTGTAGAATATGTACATAAGAAACTGCAATCGGTGGATCCAGAAAGTGCGAATCGAATACATGAAAACAATGTAAGGCGTGTTATCCGTGCATTGGAAATTTTTCATACGACAGGGCAAAAAATGAGTGATCAACTTGAAAAACAGGAAAATAAGTTGCTATATGATGTTTCGTTAATCGGCTTGACGATGGATCGTGAAATGTTATATGATCGCATCAACTTGCGTGTCAATCTTATGGTCGAACAAGGTTTGTTGCAAGAGGTAAAAGCCTTGTATGAAAGTGGTGTTCGGGACTGCCAATCAATCCAAGCGATTGGTTATAAAGAATTATATAGTTATTTTGAAGGTCAAGTTTCGCTGGAAGAAGCGATAGCTCAATTGAAAACAAATTCACGACGCTATGCAAAACGTCAACTAACATGGTTCCGTAATAAAATGGATGTCTCGTGGTTTGATGTGACCGAAGGCGAAAAAACAGCAGAAATTTTGCGGTACATAGAAGGAAAACTACAACTAAAGTCGAATAATAAGTAAGTAGAGAAAAAGAGGAGGATTCGACATGAAGCAATCAATCAATATTCAAGATCAGTTTTTAAATCAACTCCGTAAAGAAAATACGTTTGTGACGCTGTACTTATTAAATGGTTTCCAGCTTCGTGGATTGATTAAAGGTTTTGATAACTTTACAGTATTATTGGAAACAGAAGGTAAGCAACAGCTTATTTATAAACACGCTATTTCTACATTTGTTCCACAAAAAAATGTTTCAATTGAACTAGAGTAGCAAGGAAATGTACATAACAAAAAAGAGCGAGAGATTCGCTCTTTTTTTATTTATGTGTTTTTAGACATCCTCTAATGAATACGGAAGATAGTGAGTCTAACAGTGGTATCACCTGTAGCGGGAATAGTGATTGTATTAGTAGTAGATTGAATGGCAATTGTAGTTCGTGCTTTTAAAGTCTCGATGGTTGAAAATGTAATTGAGCTCCCAATTGCGTTTGCTGAAAAGTTATCTGAAGGTATATTGCCATTAATGGAAATACCAAAGCCGAAGGGAGCTGATCCTGAAAATATTGTTGAAGCTGAAAAGTCAATGATATAAACACCATCTTCAAGGATTGTAATTGTATCTGTTGCATTGAAATGTATGTTATTTATGTTTGATGTAAGGTTAAACTGTATGTTTTGATTAGGTTCTATAACTTGTGGAAGTGTACTTTTTAGTACAGCTGTAGTTACCGGAAAGCTAAACCCCTGAAGTCCACGCTCGCCCTGAGGTCCACGCTCGCCCTGAGGTCCTTGCTCGCCCTGAGGTCCTTGCTCGCCTTGAGGTCCACGCTCGCCTTGAGGTCCTTGCTCGCCTTGAGGCCCTTGCTCGCCCTGAGGTCCACGCTCGCCCTGAGGCCCTTGCTCGCCTTGAGGTCCTTGCTCGCCTTGAGGCCCTTGTTCGCCCTGAATTCCACGCTCGCCCTGAGGTCCTTGCTTGCCTTGAGGTCCACGCTCCCCTTGCTCGCCTTGAATTCCTTGTTCGCCTTGAGGTCCACGTTTGCCTTGAGGTCCTTGCTCGCCTTGAATCCCTTGTTTGCCC
>NZ_JAHCDO010000032.1:0-42511 GCF_050768835.1 Bacillus pfraonensis
ATACAAGCAATCGAAGAATATATTTACTTTTATAACTATAAACGTTTCCAAAAACGACTCAACCATCGAGCTCCGATAGAATATCGAATCTCGATGGCTGCTTAGTCTTTTTAATACTGTCTACTTGACAGGGATAAGACCAGAAAACTCCTGGCCTTTTTCTACCTAACAGACATTGGATTTTATATTATACAGAATTGGAAGGTACAAAATTAGGGTATCGTCCGTTAGGCATGGTATATGTTGAACGAACTAACAGCGGAGGGGTTCCTACTCTTAGTTCGTTCAACCCGATGTTATTTTACGATTTTCTCTAACTCTTCAAGTGAAAGGTCTACCGAAATTGCACCATCTTTTGTGTCTTTCTTAATTGCATCTGTTACTTCTTTTGAATGGTATAATTCAATCACTTTTTTAATCGTTGGATCATTTTTATCTTTCGTGCGAGCCGCAAAAATATTAATATATGGTTTCGCATTCTCGTTTTTTGGATCTTCTAAGAAAATAGGATCTTTCGTTGGGTTTAAACCAGCTTGACCCGCAACACCGTTATTAATAACGGAAGCTGCTACATCTTTTAATACACGTGGCGTTTGCTGCGCAACAACTGGTGTAATTTTTAATTTCTTTGGATTTTCTGCGATACCACTTGGGTCACCAAATAATCCAAAGTCTTTTTTCAACTTTAACAATCCGGCTGCATCAAGAAGTTTTAATGCACGAGCTTGGTTCGTTGGATCATTAGGAATTGCAATTTCTGAGCCAGATGGAATTTCACTTGGTTTTTTATATTTCTCAGAGAATAATCCCATTGGTGCAATTTGAGTTGTTCCAACAGCTGTAATATCTAATTTATGTTCCTTTTTAAACTGCTCTAAAAAGGCAATATGTTGGAATGAATTCAATTCGATATCGCCATCGGCCAACGCCTTGTTTGGTGTTGTATAATCCGAAAACTCTACAAGTTTAACTTTAATTCCTTCTTTTTCAGCTTTCTTCTGAAGAATAGGCCAAGCGTCTCCATCCGTTCCTGTTATACCGACGCGAACTACTTTTTCTTTTGCATCAGCTCCGCAGCCACTTAATACTGATGCACTAACCAGTGCCGATAATACAAATGCTAAAATCTTTTTCATTTCCTTTCCCTCTCTTCCCTTTATGATCTACGTAAGAATACTTTTGCAAAATAGTTTCCTAAGTTTTGTGCAATTTGTACAAGAATAATAAGCAATACAACCGTCACGAACATAACCGACGTATCAAAGCGTTGATAACCATATGTCATTGCTAAGTCACCTAGACCACCGCCACCAACAAGACCGGCAACTGCCGAAAATTCAATTAAACCTACTGTCATAAATGTAACTCCTAAAATTAATGGTGCTAACGCCTCTGGAACAAGAATTTCAAAAACAATTCTTAATGGTGATGCACCCATTGCTTGTGCTGCTTCAATAACTCCCTTTGGTACCGAAACAAGGTTTGTTTCAACCATTCTTGCAATCCCAATTGAAGCAACCAGCGTCATTGGAAAGATTGCTGCTGCCGTTCCGATTGTTGTTCCGATAACAGTGCGCGTTAAAGGACTTAATGCTACTAAAAAGATAATAAATGGAATGGGACGAATCGTATTAATAACAATATTAAGAATAGAAAAGACCAGTTTGTTTTCTAAAAAATTCCCTTTTCTTGTAACATACAAAAGTAAACCTAGAGGTATACCAAGTATTGTGGCAAATATAAGGGTTACAATTACCATCAAGAGGGTATCCCCTGTCGCATCTAATATACGAGGCCAAAATATACTCCAATCAACTCGCATGAGCTTCTACCTCCTTCAACTGCACTTGCAGTCTTAGATGTTGTAATGCTTTTTGAATTTCTTTCTGTTCACCTTGTAGTTCTACAAGAAGATTTCCAAATAAAATATTTTGGAGTTCAATAATATTTCCATAAAGAACATTTACATCAACGTTATAATTTTTCGCAATATACGATAATATCGGTTGTCCTGTCTCTTCTCCAGTAAATGTTAAGCGATAAATCTGTCCACCATTTTGGATTTTAGCAAGAACACTTTCCGGTAAATGATCGTTAATAACAGATCGAACGAAATTTTGTGTCGTCTTTGTTTTTGGCTTTGTAAAAACATCAAATAATGTGCCTTCCTCAATCACTTTTCCTTTTTCCATCACGGCTACATGGTGACAAATTTCTTTCACAACCTGCATTTCATGTGTAATAAGAAGAATTGTTAAATTGTATTCCTTGTTTACTTTCTTTAGTAGATTCAAAATTTCTGTTGTTGTTTCAGGATCTAGTGCCGATGTTGCTTCATCACAAATGAGAATATCTGGTGACGTTGCAAGTGCTCTTGCAATCCCTACGCGTTGCTTCTGACCACCTGATAGTTGTTCTGGATAATAGTTTGCTTTATCTTCTAGTCCGACAAACTTTAGCAGCTCATTTACTCTTTCTTTTATCTCATTCTTTGGCAATTTCGCTAATTTCAATGGATAAGCAATATTCCCAAACACGGTTCTCGAATTAAATAGATTAAAACTCTGAAAAATCATTCCGATTCTTTGTCTTAGCTTTCGTAACTCCTTCGTTGATAAGGAAGTAATATCTTTATCATCTATCGAAATCGTTCCCGCTGTTGGTCGTTCTAACATATTCACTAAACGTAACAGTGTACTTTTTCCAGCTCCACTGAAACCGATAATACCAAATATCTCACCCTTATCAACCGATAATGTTACATCTTCGACGGCATGAACGGATTGCCCGGCTGATTCATATACTTTACTTACATTTTCAAAAGAAATCATTACTTTCCCCTCCTATATGCTGTAATAACTTGAAGCAGAGCTTTGAGGTAAAATAAAAAATGCCCTCCTTCTTATCCGTAATAAAAATAAGAAGAAGAGCACTTATATACTCATTCACATCTTCTCATCTTCCAAGCCTCTCAGAGCTTGCTGGAATTAGCACGGTATTCAAAAACCCGTTGCTGAGGTATCATAGGGCCAGTCCCTCCACCTCTCTGGATAAGAGTGTATCAATTTAGTTGTCATTTAATTAAGTTTTATTATAAAACTCGGAAAAGTTAGAGTCAATAAAAATATTAGAAAATAATATTTTTATTTTCTACAAGATTATAAAACAGAAAGATATTATATCCATTACACTTCTTTCTATTTGATTTTCCCCACTGATTATTAGCCCTCACCAATCGGACTTTTACGGATAGTTTATCTCCCATCTAATTTCTTTAGAAAAACGGAAGCAGCTCGCTCAGAATCACAGGACGCCCGCGCCTTAGGCAGAGAGGCGTTTTTCGCCTCGTCCGAGGGGGTGAAACGACCGGAGATTCTAGCCGCTAGAGTTGGACATTGCTCCCGCCGAATTTTGAGGTGGGAGTATTACCGCCCTAAAATAGCGGGATAAATCCTAAAGCAAATTTTACATGAATGTAAAATTCTTCTTCACATCTTCTTTCTCAAAGGAAAATATCCTCTGTTAATGGAATAACATTATATGAATAAGAAATAAAGACGGAGGACGATCGTTCATATGAAAACAGCCCTTTTACTCGTTGATATTCAAAATGATTATTTTCCAAATGGTAAAATGGAACTGCGCGGTGCCGTTGAAGCTAGCGAATATGCAAGTCAACTGCTCCAGCATTTTCGAGAAGTGAATCAACCTATATTTCATATCCAACATGTATCTATGAAAGAAAATGCTACTTTTTTTCTCCCGAACACGGAAGGTGTCCACATCCATAAAAATGTTCGCCCCTTAAAAAATGAAACAGTTATTCTCAAAAACTATCCAAACAGCTTTCGGGAAACAGACCTACTAGAGCAATTACAAAACTTAGAAATTGAACATGTGATTATATGCGGGATGATGACTCATATGTGTATTGATGCTACAGTAAGAGCTGCTTTTGATTTCGGTTTTCATTGCACTGTTGTACATGATGCATGCGCAACAAAAGATCTCCTCTTTAAAAATGCTACAATTCCTGCTGTCTATATCCATAATACAATTTTAGCAAGTTTGAATGACGTATATGCAGATGTTATGAGTACAGAAGAATTCTTAAGTTTTAGAAACTCCATCTGAAATAAAAAATCATGTCCCTCACTGACAGAGACATGATTTTTTATACTGCTATTCATAGGCTAATGTAGCTTAAAATCTCCCGAACTTGTTTTCACTTTTTTTCCTCAGCACCTTTACTCCCATTAACTTATTCTTTGACTTCTCTTCATCTTGTATTATTCTTTGTATAATAAATATGATTTAGAGATTCTTATTGTTAAGAATAGAGGGGTGAAAAATCATGCAGCCAATTAAGATTGGGAAATGGATATTGGATGTTGATATTGAGAAGACAAGAGAATTTTATCAAAAAGAGTTCGATACTTGTAAATGCCAGGATTGCAGAAATTATTATATATTAGCTTCTAATGAATTAAAGCCTGCAATTTCTGATATATTTTCTCTATTGGGAATTACCCCCTCAAAACCAGCAGGACTCTCTGCATATCCAACAGAAAACAGCGAGATTCTTCTATACATGGGTCACTATCATTTTGTAGGTAAAATGCTTAAAGGTCCACTGTGTACAACCAGCCATTTTACAGAGGAGAATACAATTGAGTTAGACGGTTTCTGCTTAGGGATTTCAGAAGAGTTACTATTTGTTCCAGAAGAATTTCCAGAACCTATACTACAATTAGAATTTGAAACAAAACTTTCGTATGTTCTTCATGAAAAAGAGTAATGATTTAACAGGTACTTTATTTAACAATTCCCATTTTAAAATGAAACAACTTTATTAACCTTGTGCCATCAATTGAATAGATGGTTATTCTATTTCAAGAATCAAAATTAAACATTATTATTATTTCTGTACCACATTTTCTGAAAAAATACAAAAACACCACTTCCAGTGAGCAAAACTGAAAGCAGTGTCCTTTTGTCTAACCATAGATTTTCTTTCAAATTGTATTATACAGGAAATCTTTAAAAATAATACAGAAAAATATGACGAATGGATTAAATTTTCTGGCGTTTTTGTTTCTGTTCACTTTTTACATTTCAGCCTACTATTTGTAGGCAGTAAGACTAACACCGATTAAAGTCCTACTTTATTGAAGTAAGATAACTGTTTTCCAATCAAAAACTTTCTTATTATGAAAAAGGCCTTCCCTATTACAGGAAGGCCCTTTCACCTATTTCTTATAAAGTTTCAGAAGTAGTTTTTGCTTGCATGTGAAGTGCTAGGTAGTCAGGTCCACCAGCTTTAGAGTCTGTACCAGACATGTTAAAGCCACCGAATGGTTGGTAACCTACGATTGCACCAGTACATCCACGGTTGAAGTATAAGTTACCAACGTGGAAGTCTTCACGTGCTTTTTCGATATGTTCACGGTTGTTAGAGATAACTGCTCCTGTTAAACCGTATTCTGTATTGTTTGCAATTGCAAGCGCATGATCGAAGTCTTTTGCTTTACAGAATGCTACTACTGGTCCGAAGATTTCTTCTTTCATTAAGCGAGCATCTTCTGCAACGTCAGCAACGATTGTTGGTTGGATGAACCAGCCTTTAGAGTCATCTCCTTCGCCACCTGCTACTACTTTACCTTCTTCTTTACCAATTGCAACATAGCTCATTACTTTATCAAATGCAGCTTGGTCATTAACTGGTCCCATGTTCATGCCTTTTTCAGCTGGGTTACCTACAGTTAATTCTTTTGTTAATTCAACAGCACGATTTAATACGTAATCGTATACATCTTCGTGGATTACTGCACGAGAACAAGCAGAACATTTTTGTCCTGAGAATCCAAATGCAGATGCAACGATAGATTTAGCAGCTAATTCAAGATCTGCTTCTTTATCAACAACAATTGTATCTTTACCGCCCATTTCAGCGATAACGCGTTTTAACCAAATTTGGCCTGGATTTACTTTTGCTGCGCGCTCGTAAATACGAATACCTACATCGCGTGATCCAGTGAAGCTAATGAAACGTGTACGAGGGTGGTCTACTAAGTAGTCACCAACTTCAGATCCACTACCTGGGATGAAGTTTACAACGCCTGCTGGTAAGCCTGCTTCTTCTAATACTTCCATAAATTTCGCTGCTACTACAGGTGTTGTACTAGCTGGTTTTAGTAATACTGTGTTACCAGAAACTAATGCAGCTGTTGTCATACCTGCCATAATTGCGAATGGGAAGTTCCAAGGAGAAATGATAACACCTACTCCTAATGGAATGTAAGAGAAACGATTATATTCAATTGGACGGCTTTCTACTGGAATACCGTCTTTTAATTTCAACATTTGACGACCATAATATTCCATAAAGTCGATTGCTTCGGCTGTATCAGCATCCGCCTCATTCCATGGTTTACCTGCTTCTTTTACAAGAATAGCAGAGAACTCATGTTTTCTACGACGAACGATTGCTGCAGCGCGGAATAAAATGTCTGCACGCATTTCTGGTTTTGACTTTCTCCAAGTTTGGAATGTTTCATCCGCCACTTGCATTGCTTTTTCAGCTAATTCACGGCTTGCTTTTGAAACACTGCCCACAACTTCTTCTTTATTCGCAGGGTTTACTGAAACGATTTTCTCGTCTGTAGTGATCTTTTCTCCCCCGATAATTAATGGATAGTCTTGTCCAAGATAAGATTCTACTGTCTTTAAACCTTCTTCAAACGCTAACTTGTTAGCCTCTACTGAAAAATCTGTAAATGGCTCATGTTTGTATGCTACTACCATTCTTTTTAGCCTCCCCTTAGAAAAACGTTTACATTTTACAACATTATTCTACACGATAATTTAGATTTATTCAAATATTCCTAGACTTATATTTTAAAAATTAATTAATTTTTAAAATATAATAAATAAAAAAAGCTTCATACATACGTATGAAGCTAAATAATATGAGCATATTCCATAATATTTTTTCCAATTAATAGAATTGTTACTAATAAAAATAAAGTACGAACATATCCAACACCTTTTTGCACAGCAAACTTCGATCCTAAATATGCTCCTAAAATCATAGATAATCCCATAATAATACCGTATTCAAAATGAATAATATCCAAAAATAAAAATGTAATTAAAGATACAATGTTACTAACGAAATTCAAAACTTTTCCAGATGCAGCTGCTCGAATAAAATCCAAACCAATTAATAAAAATGCAAAAATTAAAAAAGATCCTGTCCCCGGTCCGAAAAATCCATCATAAAATCCGACAATTAAAATAACGAAGTAAAACATTAATGTTTTTCCTTTTGTCATCTTTTTATAGGTGGAGACACTTCCCCAATCTTTTTTTACAATAATATAAATTGCAATAAATACCAACATAATCAGTACGAGTGGACGTAAAATATCTGGTGGAATAAATTTTACAACTAAAGCTCCCAAAACAGCCCCAATAATAGTTAATGGGATTAACTTTCCTACTATACGAAAATCAACTTTTTTTGAACGAATAAAATAAATTGTACTTGTTAATGACCCCATCGTCGAAGCTAACTTATTTGTCGCGATTGCCGAAGCTGGTGGTAATCCTACAAACATGAGTGCCGGAAGTGAAATGAGTCCCCCTCCTCCAACAACTGAATCAATAAATGCAGCCAAAAAACCAAAAGCAACGAGTAATACGATAATCTGTAAACTTAACTCATCCATGTCTTTTCTCCTTACCCCTTTTAGTTCATAACATTAGAAATTATAACAAAATTACAGCAAAAAAAAAGCTGTTCCATATAGGAACCGCTTTTTCTTAATCTAAAATTTTCACAAATGGTTCATCTTGCTTCGCATCACGAATAATAATCGCTTCTGGTCGTTCAACAGATTTAATTGTCACCTGTACTTTAATATAATTCGGGAAGTATTGCATAACAAGTCCCGCAACATACTGTGTAAATCCAATTACTTCTGCTTTCCCATTAAACTGAACTGGAATTTCAACCTTCATTTCTTTCAATTGATCATCTTTATAAAATCCTCTACCAATAACAGCTGTATAATCACCTTTAAAATAATCACTCAATTTCGCTTTAAAGTTTTCTACATTTGTGTAATCTTCACGCACATCCGTTTTAGCTGATTCAGAAGGGAACAAGTAATATTTTTCATTAATTGCTTTCCAATCCCCTATACTTTCACTACCTTTATCCACTTGAGCGTAAGATACAAATTTCCCTGGTACGAGTGTCGATTTTGGTCCTTGACGATAAATTGCAAATGTAATTGGAACATTTTTCGTATCTTGATTTTTGTGTAACACTTTCAAAATCTCTTGTGCCATTGGCTTAGCCTTTTCTAACATCTCTTGTTCACTAATTTCAGCTTCACGTGGATATCCATGTTCTTCAGTAAAATAATGAACAGAGTTCATTGCAAGGCCAATTACAATGCCACCCAATTCAACTTGATCGCCATTTCTTTTATAATAATCATGCTCTAAAATATTCGAAAGATATACTGGTGTTTTTTTATTTCGAACCTCTAATGATTCCGATCCTGCTTCTAACGCCGGATTCAGTCCAATATTAGGAAATTTCGCTGCATCTTTTTTCAGCTTATCCTCTAACTCTTTTTGTTCCGCATCGGTACGCTTTCTCTTTACAAGCATTTGTACCGTGTCTTTTTCTAAATATTTGCCACCCTGGAATAAATAATCCTTTGTACTAAAAGATTCCTTTGCAATACGCATTAATCCAGTTTCAAATTCATCAATATCCAGACGGCTATTTAGTCCTTGTACAACTAAGCCACGCGCAGAACCTGGATCAAATGGGACTGTTGTTTTATAATACTCATCAGAAATAGAATACTTCGGAACAATTGCTTGTTCTTTTGATTTTCCCGATTTCTCAACAACTTTTTCTTCTTTTTTCGTATCTGTGCTACATCCGCTTACAAGTAGCCCAAGACTTAATACCGCTAATGCTATTTTTTTCATGGTAAGTTTGCACCTCTTACTTATTCAGCTCTTGTAAGAACCTCTCTTCATTCCAAACCTCAATATTATGCTTCTCTGCTTGTGCTAATTTTGATCCTGCTGCTTCACCAGCAACGACTAAATCAGTACTTTTACTTACACTACCTGTTACTTTTCCACCTAGCTCTTCAATCTTTTTCTTCGCTTCAGTGCGCCCCATAACTTCTAGTTTTCCTGTTAGGACAATTGTTTTTCCAGCGAAATAAGATTCAACATGTTGTAAATCCGCACGTTTTATACCCTTATATGTCATGTTAACGCCGTACTCTTTAAATTGCTGTAATAATTCTAACACGTCTTCATTATCGAAGTACGTTACAATTGATTGAGCCATTTTCTCGCCAATTTCATTAATCTCTTTTAACTCTTCTTCTGTTGCTTTTACAAGGTGGTCCATTGTTTCAAAATGCTCAGCTAACGTGCGAGCCGCTTTTGCTCCGACATGACGAATGCCGAGCCCAAATAATAGACGCTCTAGCGAGTTTTCCTTAGAAGCTTCAATTGCTTGTACTAATTTAGAAGCGGATTTCTCACCAAAACGCTCTAATTGTAACAATTGCTCCTGCGTTAATGGATATAAATCGGCAAATGTTCGAATATAATCTGCTTCAAAGAGCTGTGTAATAACACGCTCTCCGAGTCCATCAATGTTCATTGCATTTCTTGAAACAAAATGAATTAATCCTTCACGAATCTGCGCTGGACATGTTGGATTAATGCAACGAAGAGCTACCTCTTCTTCTAAACGAACAAGTTCACTGTCACAAGTCGGACAATGCGTTGGCATATGATACTCTTCTTCCTCACCAGTACGTTTATCGAAAATCACGTTAACCACTTCTGGAATAATGTCTCCAGCTTTTTTCACAACAACATAGTCACCAATTCGAATGTCTTTTTCACGAATTAAATCCTCGTTATGTAGAGATGCACGGCGGACAATTGTTCCTGCCACTCGAACAGGCTCTAGTTCCGCAGTTGGTGTTACAACACCAGTACGTCCCACACTTAGTTCAATCCCTATTAATCTCGTTACAACTTCTTCTGCTGGAAACTTATAAGCAATCGCCCAGCGCGGGCTCTTTGCTGTTGTTCCTAAACTCTCTTGCAGCGTCACATCGTCTACTTTAATTACAATTCCATCGATCTCATAATCCAGGTCCGGACGCTTTTCCTGCCATTCTTCTACATAAGCGATTACGTCTTCAATCGTTTCACATGTGCGGCGATTTGGATTTGTTTTAAATCCAAGCTCACCTAAAAAGTTTAGTGACTCGCTATGTGAGGCAATCGTTTTTTCTTCTACATCAGCAAGACCGTACACAAACATAGACAAATTGCGTTTCGCAGCAACTTTCGGATCTAACTGACGAAGTGATCCCGCTGCTGCATTACGTGGATTTGCAAAAACTGCTTCACCATTTTGTTCTTTTTCTTCATTCAATTTCACAAATGAACGCTTTGGCATATATGCCTCACCGCGCGCTTCTAACGTTACTTCTTCTTTTAAACGAAGAGGGATCGCTTTAATTGTTTTTAAATTTTGCGTAATATCTTCACCAGTTACGCCATCACCACGTGTTGCCCCTTGAACGAAGCGTCCTTTTTCATAATGAAGGGAAACAGCAAGACCGTCAATTTTTAGTTCGCATATATATCTTACATTTGAACCATCAATTCCTTGACGTACTCTGCGATCAAAATCACGTAAATCTCCCTCATTAAAGGCATTTCCTAAACTTAGCATCGGTGATTTATGCGTTACTTTTTCAAATATATCAAGCACTGCTCCCCCAACTCGAACAGTGGGAGAGTCTTCTGTTAAAAATTCTGGGTTCTCTGTTTCTAATTTTATAAGCTCCTGCATATCGCGATCATATTCCGCATCAGAAACAGAAGGATTGTCTAATACGTGATATTGATAATTAAATGCATTGAGCATATGACGAAGCTCTTCTATACGCTGCTTTATTGCTTCCTTTGACATATCCTCACTCCTCTCTATTGTTTCGTTACAGGTGCAAATTTCGCTAATAAACGTTTAATTCCAATCGGACTCGGGAAAGCAATATCTAATTCTTTTGCGTCACCTTCACCTTTCACACTTACAACTGTTCCGACTCCCCATTTTTGATGGGACGCTTTATCGCCTACAGCCCAGCCAATTTGCTCTCCGCCTGTCGTTTTCACTGCCGGCCGCACAAATGCAGAACGAGAACGTGTTGTCGTCGCCCCGGCCCCGGTTGTTCTTCCTTTTGCACTAAATGTTTCACGCTTTGGAGCTGTTTCATTTAATGATTCTAGTAATTCTGTAGGAATTTCTGAAATAAATCGAGATGCTGCATTCATATTTGTTCTACCAAATAAAGTACGCATTTGGGCGTTCGATAAGTATAACTCTTCTTCCGCGCGAGTGATCCCTACATAGGCTAAGCGGCGTTCTTCTTGCATTTCATCCTCTTCCATAAGAGAACGAGTATGCGGGAAGACTCCCTCCTCTAAACCAATAATAAAGACAACCGGGAATTCCAGTCCTTTTGCCGAGTGCATCGTCATTAAAATAACTTCTTCACCTGCAGTTGGATCTTCATCCACACGATCAATATCCGCAACAAGCGCTAAATCTGTTAAGAAAGCAACAAGACTCTTATCTTCACTTTGTGATTCAAATGTTTGCGTAACAGATAAGAACTCATCTAAGTTTTCAAGTCGTCCTTCAGCTTCTAAAGAACGTTCATTCTTTAACATATCACGGTAACCTGTCTTCTCAATCACTTCTTCTACTAGTTCCGTAACGGATAAATATTCTTGCATGTTTACCCAGTTGTGTAGTAGACTTGCAAATTCTTTTACTGCTTTTGTGATTTTTGCACTTACCCCAACATGTTCAATTTCATCTAATACAGCTGTTAATGAAATACCATTTTGCACGCCATAGTTAATGATTTTATCGATAGAAGTGGCACCGATTCCGCGTTTTGGCACGTTAATAATACGTGCAAAACTAATTTCATCATCTGGATTCGCAATTAAACGTAAGTAAGCTAAAATATCTTTAATCTCTTTACGATCATAGAACTTAATGCCGCCGACAATTTTGTATGGGATATTTGATTTTAAGAAAATCTCCTCGACCATACGAGACTGCGCGTTCGTACGATACAGAACCGCAAAGTCTGTATATTTTCGATTTCCCATTTGAATTTCATCGCGAATTTTCTTCGCCACAAAATATGCTTCATCTTTTTCCGTTGCAGCACGGTAATATGAAATCTTACTTCCGATTTGATTATCCGTCCATAATTTTTTCGGTTTACGATTTGAATTGTTTTCAATTACAGCGTTGGCTGCATTTAAAATATTTTGTGATGAGCGATAATTTTGTTCTAACAAGATAACCTGTGCATTCTCATAGTCCTTTTCAAATGACAAAATGTTAGAAATATCCGCCCCACGCCAACGGTAAATTGACTGGTCAGAATCACCAACAACACAAAGATTTTTAAAGCGAGCTGCTAATTTATTTACAAGAATGTATTGTGCTCTGTTCGTATCTTGATACTCATCAACGTGAATATATTGGAATTTACGTTGATAGAATTCCAATACTTCTGGAATACGATCAAATAATTGAATTGTAGTCATAATTAAATCATCAAAGTCTAATGAGTTATTTTTCAGAAGACGTTTTTGATACTCTGTATATACATCACTTGTTAATTTTTCAAATGGATCAGCAATTGAAATTTGCTTTGCATATTTTTCAGCTGATAACAATTCATTTTTCGCATTACTGATACCACCTAAAATAGAACGTGGATCGAATTTCTTCGGATCAATGTTTCGCTCTTTCATGATTTTTTTTACGACAGTAAGTTGATCACTTGCATCTAAAATCGTAAAGTTTCGATTAATCCCAATACGGTCGATATCACGGCGTAAAATGCGTACACACATCGAGTGGAACGTAGAAATCCAAATATCTTCTGCTTCCGGGCCAACAAGCGTATCGATACGTTCACGCATTTCACGAGCTGCCTTGTTTGTAAAGGTAATTGCTAATACATTCCAAGGCGCTACACCTTTTTCGCCAAGTAAGTATGCGATGCGATGTGTTAGCACACGCGTCTTACCACTACCTGCACCCGCCATTAATAGAAGTGGTCCATTTGTTGTTTGCACTGCTTTTTGTTGCTGTGGGTTTAAACCATTTAATAATTTATCCGTTATACTCATATGTGCCTGCACCTACTCTCCTTTTACAGCTTTTACTGTTTGTAACGCTGCTTTTATATCATCATAAATTACATTTCCTACAACAATTGTATCAGCATACTGCGCCATTTCTTTTGCCTCTTTCGCACTTGAAATTCCGCCGCCGTAATATAGCTTTGCTTGTTGTAATTCTGCCTTTACATTTTTAACAAGGTCAATATCTCCGTAAGTGCCGCTATATTCTAAATAGAAAATCGGCAAGTTCAGAAGCTTGTCTGCCATACGTGCATATGCAATCACATCATCTTCTGTTAGATCACATTTTGCTTCTGTAATTTGCGCTACCTTCGCTTCTGGATTTAAAACACAATATCCTTCCATGAAAATTTCATCCCAGTTCATAATATCCCCAAATTCTTTCAATGCCTCATGGTGAATTCCCGTTACCCATTCTACTTTGCGGCTATTTAAAACACTTGGAATGTAATAAAAATCAAACCCTGGTGTAATTGCTTCAATATCAGAAACCTCTAACACGCAAGGAACTGCATATCTACGAATGCTCACTAGCATATGTAATACATTATCTATCGTTACTCCATCACTTCCGCCTACAATCACTGCGTCCGTTCCAGATTCACAAATCATTTCTAAATGTTCATCGCTCAATTCCTTATTTGGATCAAGCTTAAATACATGTTTCCACTGTGAAATATCGTACATGAAAACACCCTTTCTTTTATCTAATCACCTTTATGTGCTTGTTCAAAAAGGCGGTTATCTTGACCGGACTTTTTAAACATCCTCTTACAATACACGTTTAAAAAGGAGGATCTAGAGAACCGAGCAGTTCGAGGCACGGAAGCCAGGAGGACACGGAATGTAGCTTTTACTACATGAGTACCGGACTGGCGACGTAACGAAGAAATGCGAAGGTTATCTTGACCGGACTTTTTAAACATCCTTTTATGCATTCTTACATTATAACAAAAAAAGACACCTATACACACGCCCAATCCAACATCTTTTTCACCGTCAAATGTTGGATTACATATCGTGAAACTTACGCGGAATAATAACAACTGAAATAGCGTTTTCTATTTCTAAGCTCATGAAGAAGGAGTGTTTTCTTTGATGAAGCAAAACATCAGCATAATGAATGCTCTAATCCGAATCACAATCGGTTTGGTCGTCCTAAGTTGTAGCACAGCGAAACTCACACGTAAACCGTGGTGCACTTGGTCAAAAGTTTTGCTGTGGATTGGTGCAATGAAAGTTGCAGAGGGAATTATTCGTTTCTGCCCTATTACGGAAGCATGTAAATTGGGAAAATACATGAACATGAGTGACTTTAAAATACCTAGCATGGATTTAAATAAAAAAGGACATGCTAAACAAGAAGAAGTAAGTCACACTTCCAGTACTGACACCAAAAAGTCACAAGGAAGTTATGATGCTTCTGACAAAGAGATTGAGTCAGCGATTGCAGAAGCAATCCTGACGAAACCGCTTTGAATCATTTGTCACGATGCAAGATGCTCTTAAAGGGACTTAGCTGCTGCAGTGGGCGGCTAAGTCTTCTTTATTTTACCACAAAACAGAACTAACGTTCCCTATTCATTTTATTTTCCCCAAAATATTTTCATAAAAAAGAGCCTATTTTTTATCCTTTATTTCCCCTACGTTTGAATAATTCTTGCTCTTGTTCTAAATTTACTTATTTTTAGGCTTTACCAGCTTTTGTTTTTTCAGAAAATTAGGTTTTTCCCCCTTGCATTTCATGATATAAAAGTGATATCATTTTTATATCAGAAGGAGGCGATTCATATGAAAGAAAAACAAGTATTTTATGTAAATGGCTTTCTAGGCATTATCGGAATTTTACTCTTAGCTGGTATTGGTGTATTTTTCCTCGTACAAGAAATATTTATAGTAGCCGCACTTTGCATTATTTTAGCTGCAATTCTTGCTACTGGTATTGGAATTGTTCAACCAAACCAAGCGAAAGTTATTACATTTTTCGGTAATTATTTAGGGACAATTCGTGAAAATGGTTTATATTTAACGATTCCTTTATCACTTCGTCAAACTGTTTCCCTTCGCGTAGAAAACTTTAATAGTAAAAAATTAAAGGTGAATGATGTCGATGGAAATCCGATTGAAATTGCGGCTGTTGTTGTTTATAAAGTTGTCGATTCAGCAAAAGCAATTTTCGGTGTCGAACATTATGATGAATTTGTAGAGATTCAAAGTGAGACAGCAATTCGTCACGTTGCAACGAAATATCCGTATGATAATTTTCAAGATGATACTTGCATCACACTACGCGGAAATGCTGAAGAAATCTCTGAGGAATTAAAACGTGAATTAGAAGCACGATTAGAAATTGCTGGTGTCGAAGTACTAGAAACACGCTTAACACATTTAGCTTATGCGACAGAAATTGCTCATGCAATGCTTCAACGTCAACAAGCAAAAGCCGTATTAGCTGCACGTAAAGAAATTGTTGAAGGCGCTGTTCAAATGGCCAAAGATTCCATTCAAAAATTAGATGAAGAAGGCATACTTGATTTAGATGACGAGCGTAAAGCGAACATGGTTAACAACTTATTGGTTGCCATCGTTTCAGATAAAGGCGCACAGCCAGTGATTAATACAGGAAGTCTATATTAAAGGTTGTAGGTAATATGGCTAAAAAGAAAAGTTTTCCATTACGTATCGACCCTGAATTACACGCAGTCATTGAAAAATGGGCGAATGATGAATTCCGCAGTGTTAACGCTCACATCGAATATTTACTTCGAGAAATGGCGAAACAAAAAGGGAAACTAAAAAAAGAGAAAGAGTCTTAAATTTATGTTAAGTCGTTCTCTTCTTCACAAAAAAGCAACTAGATTTAGTTACTTTTTCTAATTATTGAAAATGAAATCACTAATAACATGAAACTTTAATCAGTGGGGACTTTCTTCATCCCCACTGATTATTAACCCTCACCAATCGGGCTTTTACGGGATAAACTTTGTAATATCCATATAACACCGATTATGAAACACGGGTTTTATAACGAATAACGAATACAGAAATGATACGAGAAACAGATTGAAAAACTTTCCACTTATATAATTATCAAAAATTGATCTAATAATTCGAGATTATTCTCCTTTTTCGAATGTAAACTTTTGAATAGAAGTTTACTTTTAATTTCATTAGAAAAAACCAAAAGATGACGTTAAATAAGTCATCTTTTGGCTTCAAAACACCTATAAAAATTCTATTATTTTTCCTACTTTTCTACTTTTTCAGTTTTAGAACTGAATCCACTTTTAAATCCATCCAAAAAATCACAACTACCTAATATGAAAAAACAAATACACATAATAAACATATCATAATACCTTTTTTATAGTTTACCCTTATTCTGTTTCCCTCTATCATCTACTTAAATATTCACTAATAATAATAATAATATGATAAAACTAATTATTTATTAAAAGCATTTACCATAACAACAATAAAGTTATGTAATAAATGAATCCAAAAGACAATCCAAAAAGCAGATATTGTTACCTTAACTTTTTCATTCTTTTTTTGATATACCCAATAAGCATAGTTATATAAAATTCCAATTATTGCTGTAGCAACTATATAAGTAATACCATTTAAATGATTTAATCCAAATATAATTGATGCTATTAAGATGATAAGATAATCACGATCTTTAATAAGAGGAATACAACTTAATACCCAAAATAAAAATACCTGAAAAATTAATGTTTCATATACAGGTGCCGCAAATCCCCCTACTAAAACCTGTATAATAACCGATTCTTCCTTTATCGGATGTTGTTTTATCGCTGGTAAAAATAAATCTAATGGCATAACAACTAAAAATGTTCCTAATACTATAAGTAATACAAACCAAATTATAAAACCTAATAAACTCAAAAAAAGCAAAGATAATAATATAGCAATAAACCGAGGTGGTTTTCTTTCTAATAACTCCACACTATCCGTTAATTGATCAAAAGAATAGATTTTACTCATATTGACCACCCCTCATTGCATAAAATTGTTGTTCTATATGCTCTACATGAACCGTTTGATTCTTCCAAAGACGATAATATTCACCTTTTTTAAATAATAATTCTACATGCGAACCTTCTTCTATAATATTGCCCTTTTCCATTACAAAAATTTCATTTGCATGTTCAATTGTACTTAAACGATGAGCAATCATAATTACTGTTATTCCTTGTAAACCTAATTCCTTTAACATATCTGTAATATGTTTTTCAGTCGTAGAATCCAAGTTACTTGTTGCTTCATCTAAAATTAAAATATCTGTTTTTTTTAATAAAGCTCTTGCAATCGCCAAACGTTGTCTTTGTCCACCTGATAAATTCGAAGCATTTTCTTCCAAAGGAGTTTCATAACGTAGAGGTAACTCACTAATAAAATCATGAACACAAGCCTGTTTACATACTTGAATAACTTCTTCTAATGAAATAGGACTCTTAAGTCCAAACCGTAAATTATCATAAATGGATCCACTAAAGAAAAAAGATTCTTGTGATACATACGCAATTCGATCTCTCAATGCTGTTCGATTTATCTCTTTAATATGATAGTCATCATAATATATTTCACCTTGTTGCGATTCATAGTAGGACATTAATAATTTTGAAATTGTTGTTTTACCTGAACCACTTTCTCCTACAAAAGCTACTTGACTACCTGGTTCAATAGAAAAACTTATATTATTTAAAACGTTCTTACGTGTTCCATAACGAAATGTAATATTTGAACACTCAATTTTCCCAGATAAACGCTTAGGAAAAACCTTATTATTCTCTTTTTCATCTTTTTCTACGTCCAAATCAAAAATTTCATTTAATCTTTCCCCAGCAACTAATGCAGACTGCATTATAGGCTGAATTCCTATTAAATTTTCAATAGGATTTAGAAAATAAGTTAAAAGTGCATTATATGTAATCAATTCGCCTATTGTCATATTACCTTTTAATACTTGCATAGCACCCACCCAAAGAATAACTGTACCACCAATCAAATCAAGCCCTGTCTTAATAGAACCCTGTAAATTAAATAACATTCCTTTTTTAAATATATACCTAAGTAAATTAACAAAACGACTTTCTGTTTGATAAAACACTTCTTTTTCAGCATTATAAGATTTTACAGTTGCAATCCCATTTAAAGACTCCACTAAATACGATGTTAGCTTTGCATTACTTTCCATTTCTTCACGATTAATACGTCGATACGGTTTATGAAATGCTAATATAATTCCTATATAAAATGGAATTAAAAATAATGTAATTCCAAATAACATTGGACTATGTGCATATAATAAAATTGCTCCTAATAAAACCATTACAGTATCAATCATTAATGTAATAGTTACATTTGATAAAGCATCACGTATTTTACCAGCATCCATAAATCTAGAAATAATTTCGCCTACTTTTCTTGTCTCAAAAAAATTCATAGGTAAATTAATTACATGGCGATAATATTCAAGTACTAATCGAACATCAATCCTTCGACTCAAATATAAAATTAAATGTGTTCTAAAATAAGAAAGTAAAACTTTAAAAATATACAATACAATAACTCCAATAGAAATAATATGAAGTGACTGTATTAACTGATTAGCTACAATATCATCTATTAAAAATTTAAAATAAAATGCTCCCAATAATCCAAATAAATTTAAAAAAATAGATGCTAAAAATATAGGGAAAAGTAAAGATTTTTGTGTTTTTAATAATACTAAAAAACGCGATAATGTTCCTACATTCTTATTTCCTCTTTGAAAATTTTGACTAGGAACTAATAATACTAATATTCCAGTCCAAATTTTACAAAAATCATCTTTTGAATATACTACTAATCCTTCTGCCGGATCAGCCACATATATTTTTTGCTTTTTTATTTTATAAACTACTACATAATGAAGTAGTCCCCCTGGCATAACAACATGTGCAATTGCTGGTAAAGGAATTTCATTTAATGCCTCTGAATCAGTTGCTTTAACACCTTTTACTTCAAAACCTAATTTTTCACCGGACTCAATTAATCCTTGTACATTTGTCCCTTCTAGGTCAGTTCCAGCAATTTCTCTGATTTTTGAAATAGCTACAGAAAGACCATAATAACGGGAAACCATTGAAAGACAAGCTGGCCCACAATCTTTCAAATCTTGTTGTTTAACACAAACAAATTTTCTTTTCAATTTATATCCTACTCTCTTATTTCTATATAAAATTTATAATTAAGAAGATATGCATAATTGAATATAAAAATGTATATATTAAGATATATAATTATCATTGTTATTAATTTCAAAAAATTGATGCATTTTTCTACACATTATAATTAGGAGGAAATATCATGAAACTAAACACAGCAAAATTACAAGAAATGAACAAAGAAGAAATTGAAAAAGTAAACGGTGGAGTAAGTCCTTTTGACATGTATACAATTGGGTCAGAACTTTGGAAATTGACTAAAGAATACGCTAAAGGTCCAGGACCATCAATGGAAATGCAATATAAACATGGCATGCCAGGCGGTAAATGGTAATAATTAAAAACATATAAAAAATCCCTATACTAAGGAGAAATAACAATGAATAAAAACAAATATACTCTACTAACAAAAAAAGAATTACTAAAAACTAATGGTGGTAAAACAACATTTGTAGCAACTGATGCATCTTATTATCCTCGAAAATGGGGGAAAGAACTTGGAGAATGGATCGCATCAAAAATTAAATAAATTACATATAATACAATTAATCATTTGTTAAATGAAACTAACATAAAATATCATTATCGGAATTCAATATATCTAGAAACTTAGAAAAGTCCCTTTAGAAGATTTGAAGGGACTTTCGTTCGTATAATTAGTATTATCAAAAGTTCGACTTTTTCCAATAAAGTGAAACCTTAATCAGTGGGGGCTTCATCCCCCACTAATTATTAGCTCTCACCTCACTTCTTTGCTTCCACCAAATTTTGAGGTGGGAGTATTACTGCCCGCGTTAATGCGAGATAACGCATTTTATCTAATTTTCTACTTCAGCGAAGGAAGTTATCCAAACTTTATAAATAAAAGAATGAGAAGCAATATAATCCCAATTACTTTTCATATTAGGTAATCATTTGATATGTTTTAGGAATATTTACAATTCCTCTTTTCTTCTATGCTATAAAGCAATGTAATAAACTTACATAATGCCGCTGTTTTCACACTATCTTTCCGATAAATAAAGTACGTTGGAATAAATCTATTTTCATTTAATAACGGTGTACGGACGAGCTCCCCATGAGAATCAAATTGCTCCGCTACTTCCCGTGGGAGCATGGATACGCCAAGACCAGCTTTTACACATCCGATAATACCATCTAAAGAGTTTAACTCCATTACCTTCCTCGGAACAATCCCTTCCGACAATAACCATTCCTCCAATACCTTTCTATAAAAACAGCCAGATTGAAAAACGATAAATGACTGCTCTTCCATATATTTATGATCCAGTAAAAATTTTCTCTTTGACAGTAACATCATTTCCTCTTGAAATACTTCTATCTTTTCTAACGCCGGATCGTCAATGGTATTCGCTACAAATCCTCCTTCTAGCTCATGTAAAAGTATTTTTTTCGTTAATTCTTCCGTACTGTTCGTTTGAAGTGCAATCTCAACTTCTGGATATTTTGTATGATAATTAGAAAGAATACTTGGCAGTCTAACTGCTGCTGCCGTTTCCATTGCTCCGATTTTTAACATTCCCCCTGATAATTTCGTATATTTAATCTCTCTTTTTGACTCATTTAATAATTGAATCATCTTTTCAGCATATCTCAATAATGTTTCTCCTGCAGGCGTTAATGTGACCCCATTACGGTGCCGATAAAATAACTGTGTTTCATACTCTGTTTCTAGCCTTTTTATTTTAGCTGTTATATTCGATTGGACAAAATTAAGACGAACTGCTGCTTTTGAAATACTTCGCTCTTGCGCTACCATATAAAAAGCTACAAAATCTTGTAAGTTCATTTTTCTCGTCCTTTCATTCATATCATTATTTTTGATATTACATATTAAAAAACAGTATTTTACGCACTATGTATATTCCCCTATCATATGTATTAAAAGCTGTTTCAAGAAGGGAGATTACATGAAAGAAACAAAGACATGGAAAATGATTCTATCCGGTATCTTTGCCTTAGTAGCTGTAATGGGCATCAGTCGTTTCGCTTACACACCCATTATTTCTTTTATGGAAAAGCAAGCTCATATTGAGGAAGACCTCGCTGGATATTTAGCCTCCAGTAACTATCTCGGCTATCTTCTTGGTGCCTTCTTTATTGGATTTATTACGTTAAAAAATCGTGAAAAAGTGTTACATCATTGTTTATTTTTTAACGTCCTTTCGACCCTTTGTATGGGCTTTACCTCTCAAATTTTCTTTTGGTTTCCTCTTCGGCTTATTGGGGGCTTTACGAGTGCTATCGTATTCGTTCTTGCCTCTAGTATTGTTCTAGATTATTTATTTCATCGGAATAAGATTGTACTAAGTGGGATGATTTATAGTGGTGTTGGAATTGGAATTATTTTTGCTGGATTATTCGCCCCTCTGTTCAACTCGCTTTGGTATTGGAAGGGATCTTGGATTGGATTAGGTCTTATTAGCTTTAGTTTAGCTATTTTTGTGTGGAAATGGTTAAAAGAAGATACTAGACATACTGTGCAAAAATCAAAAGTTACTACAATAGACACGACTCATAGAAAAAATTATTTATTTTGGCTCATTTTAGCTTATGGATTTGAAGGATTTGGCTACATCATTACCGGAACTTTTCTTGTCACGATTGTAGAAAGAATTACCCTCTCATCCTTTTATGCGTCGTGCAGCTGGATTATTGTTGGTATCGCCGTTATTCCATCTAGCTATATTTGGTCAAACATTGCTCAAAAGTACGGGACAACACGCGCTCTTATCTCAGCCTACTGTCTACAAATTATAAGCGTTCTATCTCCACTTCTTATTCCCAACGTAATCGGAGCATTTTTAAGTGCTTTTCTTCTCGGAGCTACATTCGTAGGTATCACTATCTTAACAACGACAGAAGCAAAAAGAATCAAACCAAATGAAAGCAATAAAGTTATCGGTTATACAACTGGAATTTATGGTATTGGACAAATTATTGGGCCAATTTTTACAGGGGTTATCGCGAAACAAACACAGAGCTTCTCTTTTCCACTCATTGGCGCTGCGCTTACATTAGTTATTTCAATTTTACTATTATTAATAGGTGAACTAAAATGCAAGCATGTCTGCGCTAAGCGAACTTCTATAGATACAAATACTCCTTGAAACATTCAACATACAATATCCTTTATCCTATTTTTAAAGATAATTCCCTTATACAAAAATACCCCCGCTAACCGCGGGTGTATTTTCACAAGACTTCCTAATCCTTACTTCACAAATCATCTCGACTAAAGTCACACTCTTTTAACGGGACAACCTTCGTCTTTTTAATAAACTTATAACCTAACCAAAGAGCGATAAACACTGGCACACTAATATACGATACAAACATTCCATACCAGTTAATCTCCCCTCCAGAAACCACTTCACTTCACTTCCCTATCCAATAATAACAACGATACATAATATTAACGTAAACAATGGACCAAAGGGATACCATTGCGCCTTAAATTTTCAGATTATTTAAAGCGCAATCACTTTTATATCCCTATTTCAACATAAAAAAGGCAATCAAGAAAGCTCTTAATTGCCCCTACTCTATATCAACTCTGGTAACTGTACCTTCTTCTGATAAGCTCTCCATGTGATACACCATTTTTTCGGATCATCTAGAAAATCCTGTTCATCTAATTTATGAATCGTACTATTTTGCGGAGCAGTTTGAATTATTTCTGGACTTTCATATGCCTCTCTCGAAATTTGCTCAAGTGCCGTAATATACTCATCTAAATCTACCTTAGAATAGCTCTCAGTCGGTTCCAACGTAAACGGCTGAGGAACAATATATGGATGGTGACTCGTCCAATAATGTAAGCCGAAATCTGTCATTCTTCTTTGAACATCTTCTGTCGTAATACCCGTTTCATTGTTCATCTCTTCCCAGCTATAACGAACTTGTTCAAGCCGCTGTCCTTTTACATAAGGAGCACTTGCACCACGAATTTTTTGTACTTTATGATACATATAATTGTTGTTTAACACAGCCGTGGTCGCCACTTCTTTTAGCCCTTCTGGTCCAAGCGCACGAATCCATGCATAAGCCCTTAAAATCGTTTGTGACACCCCATGAAAAGCACGTATTTTCCCAATAGAATGTTTCAATTTATGGTTTAAATAATATTTTCCCTCATCGCACTCAACAATTGGTCCCGGTAAGTACTCTTTTAACTTTTTACTCACACCAAGTGCACCCGTTGCTGGTCCACCACACATATGCGGAGCTGCAAATGTTTTGTGAAGATTAAAGAAACACATATCAAATCCCGCTTCTTTCGCCCGAGTAATCCCAAGAAGACCGTTTGCATTTGCTTGGTCGTAGTAACAAATCCCACCAGCTTCATGAACAACCCGTGTAAACTCTTTAATCTTCGAATTAAAAATCCCTGTATCTTCAGGGTTCGCTACAACAAACCCTGCTGTTCGTTCTGAAACAACAGCTTTTAACTTTTCAAGATCAGGAAATCCATCTTTATCGGGATGAAGCGTAATGATTTTAAAACCTTTAACAGCTGCTGTAGCCGCTTGTGAAGGATGTGAAAAAATGGTTGTAATAATTTCATTCCGTTTTTCCCCTTCTCCTCGAGATTCATGATATTTTCTGACAATGGATGCCATAGCGAATAACGCCTGCGTACCACCACTTGGTTGAAATGAAAAATGATCCATACCAGAAATTTCTCTCATGCAAAGATCCAATTTATATATAATCTCCAGCATTCCTTGGACCGTACTTTCATCTTGAAGAGGATGCAATTCCATTATTTTAGGATTTCGTACTAATAATTCATTAATTTTAGGGATATATTTCATCGTACAAGTCCCTTGGCCAATTTCAACATTAAAATCTGACCCTAATGTCTCTTGCGAAAGTCTCACATAATGCCTTAACACACGCGCTTGACCGATTTCTGGAAGTCTCGCTCTTTCTTTTCTATACATAGAATGAGGAATCTTTGAAACTCCATCTCCAACTTCCTGCACAATCGTTTGATCCGCTACCGGAACTTCTACTCCTCTTTCTCCTCGCTGGTGAAGTTCAAAAATAATTGGTTCATTCCATTTCGCTTGATGAAAGTCACGAACTTTACTATCCCCTTTAATTTTTTTCATGAGTCTAGTCTCCTTTCTATTCATCTATTTTAATTCACCACAATTTCTTGAAGAGCAGCAATTAAACAATCCAAATCTTCCTTCGTATGGACTTCTGTAACGCAATATAAAGCGCATTGACCAAATACAGGAAACTCTTTCGAAATATCCTTTCCTCCAAATATCTGTTTTTCTAACAATCTCTTATTTATAGTTTCTACTGATAAACCGGTCTCATTAAAATCAACAAGAAACTCTTTAAAAAATGGAGAACTTAATCTTGAGCCTCTCACCCCAGGGATTTTGTTCAATTGTTTTACTGCATATTGACTATTTTGCATAATGGTTTGACCTAATTCATACATACCATTCGGTCCAAGTAACGATAAATAAACCCCTGCTGTAATCCCCCATAGCGCTGTTTGTGTACCAACTGATTCTTTTCCTTTTTCACGAAGCGCAAAAGATGTCCGGTCATAAGCTACATCTCCAAATCCGTACTCTCCTTCTTTTACTGTTGGTACTATTCCAAATAAACGTGAAGGATATTCATTCACAAATTTTTCTTCATCTCTTGTAGCAATAAACCCCGCTTGCCCTCCGCTATAGTTCATATGCATACCAAGAGGCTGCAAATCACCACAAACAATATCTGCTTGATAGTGACTCGGTGGTGCCAGTACTCCAAGGGATATTGGATCAACACCAACCACTACTAGCGCATTGTACTGCTTCGCAATTTCCGCAATTTCCATCCCTTGTGATTCAATAAACCCCAAATAGGAAGGATTTTCAAAATAAATCGCTGCTACATTAGAAGATACCTTATTCTTTAAATCTTCTAAATCTAGAAGACCATTTTCATCGTCATAACCAACAGAAATAAATTCAAGATCCGGAGACCCATAATTTTGAATAATTTTTATTCTCTCCGGTGATACAGTTTGTGCTACTAATACCTTTGTCCTTTTGGTTATACGGGCAGCCATCCGAATTGATGTCGCTGCTGCTTGCCCCCAATCAAATGTAGGCACATTTACAACATCCATATCAACAAGTTCCGCGACTAAACTTTGATATTCAAATAACGCTTGAAATCTACCATGATCCTCATAAGGTTCTCCAGCATATGCCGTTAGAAATTCTGAGCGTTGATTCACTTCATCACAAACAGCTGGGACAAAATGTTGCCAACAACCTGCTCCTAAAAAATTTAGATATTCATTTGTACTCGTATTCTTACACAATATCCCTTCAATATGGCGACGTAGTTCGTATTCTGTAAGCGCCTTTGGTATATTCATTTCCTCTTTTAACTTTAGTTCATCTGGTATGCAAGCGTACAATTCCATCACGGATTCAACGCCTATTTCTTTTAACATCTCTTCCTTTACTTCAGGTACCATATTTGGAATGTAAGGATGTACCTTTTTCGTCATCTTAATACCCCCTTATTAAATTTCATTCAATTACGCTAAGCCTCCACCATCAACAACGAGTTCCGTTCCTGTCACCCAAGATGACAAATCACTAGCCAAAAATAAAACACCTTTTGCAATATCACGAGGCGTACCAATTCTTGATAAAGGTCGATCTATTGCTGAATCTTTCAAAAACACTCCCTCTTCTACATTCAATTGCTTCGCCTCGTCACGTAGTAACTGCGTATCTGTATCACCTGGGCATATGCAGTTCACTCGAATATTTTGCGGTCCATGATCAATTGCCATCGCCTTCGTTAAGTTCACAACACCTGCCTTCGCAGCACAATATGCCGCTGCTTTATCGCCTCCTTTTAGCCCCCATCCGGAACCAGTGTTAATAATACTTCCACCTTTCTTTTCAGCCATAATTGGAATGATATATTTAGATAAAAGGTATACACCTTTTAATGAAACATTAATAACTGAATCCCATTCCCTTTCCTCTAATTCAACAACTGTTTTTCTTCTAATAATTCCCGCATTGTTAAACAACACATCTACATTTCCATATACCCGCTTAATATGTTCACTGATATTCTTACAATCTAAATCACTTGTTACATCACACTTCAAAAACTCTGCTCGCTGTCCCTCATCTCGTAAACTCTGTGCCGCTTGCATACCCTTTTCTTCATCAATATCTAAAAGAATAACCGTAGCCCCTACTTCAGCAAAAATCATTGCGGTCGCATACCCAATTCCTGATGCCGCTCCAGTCACAACTGCCACCTTATCCTTTAATTGAAAATAATCTCTTTCCATAAAAAAACCTCCTTTATTCACATCTGCCTTTTATTAAGCAAAAATCATGCCAATTTTATTACATAGAAAAACCTTATCGTAGCAAGCAACCTTAGCACAATCATTTGACATTTTTGACAAACATTTGACACTTTTGCATTTTTCTGAATTATCATACAATAGTTATATAATAGAAAGGGGGGCTAACTTGTCTACAATCACAGCAATTACAAAAATTATTCATACCTTTGCTGAACTATTACAAATAGAAATTGCTTATTTTAACCACGAAGGGCTATTAATTGCTTCAACGGAAGAATATAAAAAGAAAAAAGGAGAGCGTGTATACCTTCCCTTTTTCCAGAAACTATACGAACATCCCATTACCTTTGTACATAAACCCGGTCATATGAATATGTGTCATGGTTGTCACTTTCAAAAGAGTTGTCCATCAACTGCAGAAATCATACAAAATATGATTCAAAATGAACGTCACTATGGCTATCTTTCATTTGTTAGTTTTTCAAAAGATAAGCAACAGAAATTGCTCGATCAGCAAAAAGATTTTATCTATTGGATGGAAAAATTAAAAGAAATTATTACCGATATTATCCATGAAACGAACTACTCTCCTGCCAGAGTAGGGACAAAATTAAAACAAACTGAATATATCCTTGGAAATAGCTATACATTACAAAACATAAAAGAAATCTTAAAAAATATGAAAAGTAGTACTTCCTCTATCGTTATTACAGGAGAAACAGGGACAGGGAAAAGCTTAATGGCAAAACTGATTCATGAACAAAGCATGTTCCAAAGGGGAGATTTCATTGAAATAAATTGCGCTAGTATTCCTGAATCTTTATTCGAGAGTGAACTCTTTGGCTATGAGGAAGGTGCATTTACGGGAGCAAGGAAAAAAGGAAAACCGGGTTACTTTGAAATGGCTGATCGAGGAACACTATTTTTAGATGAAATTGCCGATCTCCCTCTCTATTTACAACCAAAACTATTGAAAGTACTGCAAGATGGTGTTGTACAAAGAATTGGTGGAACGCTTCCTAAAAAAGTGAATGTCCGAATAATTGCTGCATCTAATCAACCATTAGAAAAATTAATAGAATCTAAACAATTTCGTCCAGATCTTTACTACAGACTCAATGTTATTCCAATCCATTTACCACCACTCCGCGAACGGAAAGAAGACTTAAAGAAACTCGTTCCCTTCTTAATTGAAAAATTACAAACAAGAACAGGAAAATTCATTCAAACTTATACCGATGAGTTCCTAGCAAGATTAAAACAATATCACTGGCCCGGGAACATTCGTGAACTAGAGAATGTTTTAGAATATAGCATGAATATGGAGAAAAGTGGCCAATTAACTAAATCATCACTACCAGCATTTCTTCAAAATAATTCGGATTTACTGCGTTCAACTACAAAACAACATGGTGCATTACAAGAGGCTGAAAAAGAGAGTATTATTCAAAAACTTCATGATTATGGTTATGATTATGAAGGAAAAAAACAAGCCGCCGCCGCTTTAGGAGTAAGTGTGCGAACACTATACAGAAAAATGGAAAAACTCGGAATATCTGATCCAACTAGATAATATATACTTTTATTATTAGAGCTTGCTTTTTTCATAAAAACTACTAAACAAAAAAAGAAGCTAACATAAAACATGTTAGCTTCTAAAAATCTACCTTTGCAATTGCACGATATCCTATATCATTTCGATAAAATAAACCATCGCTCTCGATTTTTTCTATCTCTTTATATACTTTATCCTTCGCTTCTTGTAGGTCTTTTGCTTTACAAGCAACAAATAGCACACGACCACCGTTTGTTACAAAATCTCCATATTTCATAGCTGTACCTGCGTGAAAGACAATTGCATCTTCTAACATATCTAACCCGCGAATCACAGCACCTTTTTCATATGCTTCTGGGTATCCTTTTGAAGCAAGTACGACACCAATAACTGCTTCCTCTGACCACTTAAGTGTTAACTCTTTCCCATCTAATACGTAATTACATACGTCGACTAAATCACTTTCTAAACGAGGTAATACAACCTCTGTTTCTGGATCACCAAAACGAGCGTTGAATTCAATTACTTTCGGCCCTTCGTTTGTTAAAATAAGTCCCGCGTATAAAATACCTGTAAATGAACGTCCTTCTTGAATCATTGCCTTGGCAGTTGGATGTAAAATTGTCTCAATTGCTTCGCTAACTGCTGATTCGGGAATTTGCGGTACAGGAGAATATGCACCCATTCCTCCTGTATTCGGTCCTTTATCACCGTCAAAAGCACGTTTATGATCTTGTGCAATTACCATCGGATAAACAGTTGTTCCATTTACGAATGCCATTAAAGAGAATTCCTGTCCATCTAAAAATTCTTCAATAACAACCTTTTTACTCGCTTCACCGAATTTTACATCTTGCAGCATTTCTTTTACAGCTTCGAGCGCTTCTTCTAACGTCATTGCTACCGTTACACCTTTACCAGCTGCTAAACCGTCCGCTTTAATAACAATAGGTGCACCAACTTTTTGAATGTATGCTACCGCTTCCTCATAGTCTGTGAACGTTTCATATGCTGCCGTTGGAATATCGTATTTCTTCATCAATTCTTTTGTAAAAGCTTTACTTCCTTCAATTACAGCAGCTGCTTTATTCGGTCCAAAAACGCGAAGTCCTTCTGCTTCAAAACGGTCAACAATTCCATTCATAAGAGGAATTTCTGGACCAACGAATGTTAAGCCGATATTGTTTTCTTTCGCAAACAAAACAAGTTCATCAAAATCATTTTCATCAATATCAACTGGCATTGCCATATCTCTCATACCTTCATTGCCCGGTGCTACATACACCTTCTCCACTTGCTCAGACTGGGCAAACTTCCAAGCTAAAGCATGCTCGCGCCCACCGCGGCCGATTACTAAAACATTCATATTTTATCCTCCACTTTATTAAAACGGAAAATAGGAGCAAGCCTATTTTCCGTGTCGTATTTTGTAGATAAGTCGATATCCCATGTCGAAACGCCGATATATCATGAGAAACGGTCGATATATTTGAATTTGCGCCGATAAAATTTCATGTGCTTGTATATCTCTATTAATGTTTGAAATGACGTACACCAGTGAACACCATAGTAATACCATATTCATCAGCTTTTTTAATAGAATCTTCATCGCGGATAGATCCACCAGGTTGAATGATTGCTGTAATACCTGCTTTAGCAGCCTCTTCTACTGTATCTGGCATTGGGAAAAATGCATCAGATGCTAAGGCACTACCTTGCGCTTTGTCAGCAGCTTGCGAGATGGCAATTTTCGCCGAGCCAACGCGGTTCATTTGTCCAGCACCAACACCAATTGTCATGTTATCTTTTGCTAAAACAATCGCATTTGATTTTACGTGTTTAACAACTTTCCAAGCTAGTTTTAAATCGGCCCATTCTTGCTCCGTTGGTTCACGCTTTGTTGGAACTGTAATTGCATCTTCATCTAGTGCTAGTGTATCTTCTTCCTGAACTAAAAGGCCACCTTGTACAGAAGTTAATTTTTTACTTGCATTTGCTGCTTTTTCAATATTTACAGTTAACAGACGTAAATTTTTCTTACTTTGCAACACTTCTAAAGCTTCTTGTGAGAAAGAAGGTGCGATAATAATTTCTAAGAAGATTTCATGTAACTTTTCAGCCGTAGCTTTATCAATTTCACGATTGGCCGCAATAATGCCTCCAAAAATTGATACAGGATCCGCTTCGTAAGCACGTGTATATGCTTCATGAATATCAGTACCAACACCAACTCCACATGGGTTCATATGTTTTACAGCTACCACTGCTGGCTCTGTAAATTCTTTTACAATGCTAAGTGCTGCGTCTGCATCATTGATATTGTTATAAGATAATTCTTTTCCATGTAATTGTTCTGCATATGCAACAGAAGAAGTTGCTGCAAACGGCGCTTTATAGAATGTTGCTTTTTGATGTGGGTTTTCACCGTAACGTAAATCTTGTTTTTTCTCGAATGTTACTGTTAATGTTTCTGGGCTTTCTTCTCCCATTTGTTCAGTTAAATAGTTTGAGATTAATGCATCATATGCCGCTGTATGGCGGAATACTTTTGCTGCTAATTTTCGTTTTGTTTCGTCTGTAACTTCACCGTTTTCTTTTAGCTCAGCTAGTACAACATCATAATCTGTTGGATCAACGATCACTGATACAAATTTATGATTTTTCGCAGCTGAACGAATCATTGTTGGACCACCGATATCAATATTTTCAATTGCATCAGCAAATGTCACATCAGGTTTAGCAACTGTTTCTTTAAATGGGTATAAGTTTACAACAACAAAGTCGATTGGCTGAATGCCTAATTCATTCATCTGCGCTACATGCGTTTCATTATCACGTACTGCAAGTAAACCACCATGAATGTTTGGATGTAATGTTTTCACACGACCATCCATAATTTCCGGAAATCCTGTTACTTCAGAAATCCCAATTACTCGCAATCCATTTTCTTCCAATAATTTTTTCGTTCCACCTGTTGAAATAACTTCAATCCCTTGTTCAAGTAACCCTTTAACAAACTCTACAACACCTGTTTTATCTGAAACACTTACTAATGCACGCTTTTTCATTTATCCTTCACCCCTAGTTGAATGTTATTTAACAGTCTTCTCTTTCATAGATTGAACGATTTCGTTCACCGTATCTACGTACAATCTATGTTCAACTTGCTGAATTTTCTTTTGTAAACTCTCTCTCGTATCCGCGTCAGAAACATTTACTGCTTCTTGTGCAATAATCGGTCCTGTATCCATCCCTGCATCTACGTAGTGAATTGTCACTCCTGTTACTTTCACTCCTGCCTCTAACGCTTGACCGACAGCATCTTTCCCTGGAAAACTTGGCAATAATGATGGATGAATATTAATGATTTTTCCGCCATATGCTTCTAATAATGTTGGCCCGATAAGACGCATATATCCCGCTAAAATAACACAATCGATCTCGTATTCTCGCAGTTTTTTTAGTATCTCATTTTCAAACGCTTCTTTTGATTGATATTCTTTCGCTGAAAAAGCAAAGCATGGAACATGATGATAATGCGCTCGTTCGATAACACGCGCCTCAGGTTGATCACATACTAGTAAACTAATATCAGCTTGTAATCTTTTTTCTTCCACTGCATTCATTAGCGCTTGGAAGTTAGAGCCGCTTCCTGAGGCAAAAACTGCCAATCTACTCATAGTTCTGTGCCTCCATGAAAAGTGACACCTGATCCTTTTACAGTGCGCCCAATGATGTGTGCTTTTTCCCCTTGCTCTGCAAGAAGCTTAACAACATCTTTTGCATCTTCTTCTTTTACTGCCACTACCATACCAATACCCATGTTAAAAATATTGAACATCTCTTTTTCTTCTAGTTTTCCAACCTCTTGAAGCAAGCTAAAAATCGGTTGAATTTGCCAAGAACCTAGTTCAATTTCTGCACCCATTCCTTCTGGCAACATACGTGGAATATTTTCAATAAAACCGCCACCTGTAATATGAGCCATGCCATACACTTCATATTTCTTCAATAGTTCTAAAATAGGTTTGACATAAATTTTCGTTGGCTTTAATAGTTCTTCACCAAGAGGTAGTTCTAAACGACCATGTATACGATCTAAAGATAGCTGTCCGTCTTCTAATAACACTTTGCGCACTAAAGAATAACCATTACTATGAATACCGCTAGATGCTAAACCAATTAACACATGACCTTCTTCAATAGACTGACCTGTTACAATTTTCTTTTTATCAACAATACCAACCGTAAAGCCTGCTAAGTCGTACTCTTCAGTGGAATACATACCTGGCATCTCAGCTGTTTCTCCACCAATTAGCGCACAGCCAGCTTGGCGACAACCTTCTGATATACCTTTGACGATGTTTTCAATTTTACTAGGTTCTGCTTTACCGCAAGCAATATAGTCAAGGAAGAAAAGCGGTTCTGCCCCTTGGACAACAATATCATTTACACACATTGCTACTGCATCAATACCAATTGTGTCATGTTTATCCATCATGAAAGCGAGCATCAATTTTGTACCTACACCGTCTGTTCCAGATACTAATACAGGTTCTTCTAATGCAAATTTTGATAGGTCAAACATACCTCCAAAACCGCCAAGACCTCCTAGTACTTCTTTTCTCATTGTTGTTTGTACGTGTTTTTTCATGCGAGATACCGCTTCATATCCAGCTTCAATATCTACTCCTGCTTGCTTATATGCATTCGCCATCGTTTTTTACACCTCGTCTTTTAATTTCTCCCACCAAAGCGGGCGCTTTAGAAAAGAGCTAGCTTCTACTTCAAATAAAGTAGAAGCTCCTCACTTTTTTTATTTCATACTTTCTAAAAGCTCTTGCTCGTAATCATAAAGAGCTGTTGGATAATCCCCATTAAAGTACGCCATACATAAGCCGCCATATTTCCCTTCATATGGGCGTCCAATTGCATCTACTAAACCATCTTCACTTAAAAATGTTAAAGAATCTGCGCCAATGATTTGACGTATTTCTTCTATAGAGTGGTTTGCTGCGATTAATTCTTTTCTTGTTTGAATATCAATGCCATAGAAACAAGGATATTTAAGTGGTGGAGAAGCAATTCTCACATGCACTTCTGTCGCCCCTGCCTCGCGAAGCATTCGAACAATACGTTTACTTGTTGTTCCTCGTACAATCGAATCATCGATCATTACAACGCGTTTTCCTTCAACTACTCCTCGTACTGCTGAAAGCTTCATTTTTACCCCTTGCTCACGCAATTCTTGAGAGGGTTGGATAAAGGTACGACCAACGTAACGATTTTTAATTAATCCTAATTCATATGGAATGCCAGTTGCTTCTGCATAACCGATCGCTGCCGAAATACTAGAATCTGGTACACCCGTTACAACATCTGCTTCAATAGGAGCTTCCTTTGCTAAAGCTTTCCCCATGTTTTTACGTGCTGCATGAACATTGATACCAGCAATATTGGAATCTGGACGTGCAAAGTAAATGTATTCCATACTACAAATTGCGTGTTCCACATCATTTGTAAAACGATCTACTTGAATGCCCTTATCATTAATGATAAGTAGTTCCCCAGGTTCAACATCACGAATGTATGTCGCACCAACTACATCAAAAGCACATGTTTCAGATGCTACAACGTACGCATCTCCCATTTTTCCGATTGAAAGTGGACGGAAACCGTTCGGATCTAACGCAACGATCATTTCATTACCTGTTAGTAAAAGATACGCAAATGCGCCTTTTACTTTGTTCAACGCATCTTTTACGCTCTCAATGAGTGAACCTTTTGTATTACGCTTAATTAAATGAAGTAGTACCTCTGTATCTGAACTCGTTTGAAAAATACTTCCTTCTGCCTCTAATTCGCGACGAAGCATTTTTGCATTAATTAAATTTCCGTTGTGAGCTAATGCCATACTATGATCAGAGAAACGGAATAATAATGGTTGCACGTTCGCTACTTCACTTCCGCCTGCTGTTGCATAGCGCACATGTCCAATTGCTGATCTTCCATTTAAGCCTTCTAGCTCACCTCTTGAAAACACTTCTGATACTAAACCTAACCCCTTATGACCAACAATTTTCTCCCCATTATTTACAACAATGCCTGCGCCTTCTTGCCCACGGTGCTGTAAACTGTGCAAGCCGTAGTACGTAACTTGTGCTGCATTTTCATGCCCCCAAATTCCGAAAACGCCACATTCTTCATTTAACCCCTTTATTTCAGCAAGCATGGGATTGCCCCTTTCCAAGCCTTTCTCATTTCATCAACATTTGCTACAAGTAATACTTCGTTCTCTTCATTTTGAATTGTTACTTCATTTGTACTTGTAACTTCCCCAACTTGAATTGCTTCTACTGCTTTTTCGAATGCTTCTTGTTGTTCACGTTTTACTGTTACGACAAAGCGTGATTGTGATTCTGCGAATAATGCCGCTGTTGCTTCCCCAGCTAATTTCACAGTAGCACCTAAGCCTTTCGCACCGATTGCACTTTCAGAAATTGCAACTGCCAATCCGCCTTCTGCAACGTCATGTGCAGATTGAACAAGTCCCGCTTGAATTGCTTCTAGTAATTGTTTTTGGCGTTTTAATTCTACTTCTAAGTCGATGCTTGGTGATTGACCAAAGATTTTACCGTATACCATCTTCTGTAATTCACTTCCACCAAACTCAGCTTTCGTTTCACCAATTACATAAACTAGATCTCCAGCTTCCTTAAACTCTTGTGTTGTTACATGTTTTAAGTCATGAACAAGACCTACCATACCAACAGTTGGTGTTGGATAAACAGCTTCACCGCTACGTTCGTTGTACATTGATACGTTTCCGCCGATAACTGGGGTTTGTAGTGTACGACAAGCTTCACTCATACCATCTACTGATTTCTCAATTTGCCAGAAAATTTCTGGTTTCTCTGGATTACCAAAGTTCAAGCAATCTGTAATTGCAAGTGGCTCTCCGCCTGAACATACGATATTACGTGCAGCTTCTGCTACTGCAATTTTACCGCCCATTTCAGGATCTAAGTAAATGTAGCGAGAGTTACAGTCTGTTGTCATTGCTAATGCTTTCTCTGTGCCACGTACACGTACAACTGCCGCATCTGACCCTGGTGTAACAACTGTGCTTGTGCGTACTTGATAATCGTACTGATCATATACCCACTCTTTACTTGCAATCGTTGGTTGTTGTAATAAAGCTAGTAATGTCTCTTTATAGTTATCTACTTTTGGTGTTTCCATTTCCATTTCTTGGAACTCTTTAAAATATGCTGCCTCTTTTGAAGGTTTATGATAAACCGGTGCTTCTTCTGCTAATGCGTCCGCAGGTACTTCTGCTACCATTTCACCTTTATGGAATAAGCGAAGCATTTTATCTTCCGTTACTTTCCCCATCGTAACAGCCGCTAAACCGTACTTCTCAAATAAGTCTACAATTTCTTGCTCTCTGCCTTTTTTCACCACAATCAACATACGTTCCTGTGATTCAGATAACATCATTTCATATGGTGTCATACCTGTTTCACGTTGTGGTACATCATCTAAATACATTTCAATACCCATTCCTGCTTTACTTGCCATTTCCGCAGAAGATGATGTTAAACCTGCCGCTCCCATATCTTGAATTCCAACAAGAGCATCAGATTGGATTAGCTCTAGACATGCTTCGATAAGAAGTTTCTCCATAAATGGATCGCCTACTTGTACTGCTGGTCGTTTCGCTTCTGAACTCTCAGATAATTCTTCTGATGCGAAAGTTGCACCGTGAATACCATCGCGTCCCGTTGAAGCACCTACGTACATAACCGTGTTACCAGCACCGTGTGCTTGCCCTTTTTTAATATCTTCATGATTAATTAAGCCAACGCACATTGCGTTTACAAGTGGGTTTCCTTCATAACATGGATCAAATTGTACTTCTCCGCCCACAGTTGGAATACCAATACAATTACCGTATCCTGCAATCCCTGCAACTACTTCTTCAAATAGATATTTTACGCGTGGTGATTGTAGTTCACCGAAGCGAAGTGAGTTTAATAATGCTACTGGACGAGCTCCCATCGAGAATACGTCGCGAATAATACCACCAACACCCGTTGCTGCACCTTGATATGGCTCAATTGCCGAAGGGTGGTTATGACTTTCCATTTTAAATACAACCGCTTGATTATCACCAATATCTACAATACCTGCACCTTCGCCAGGTCCTTGTAAAACGCGCTCTCCTGTAGTCGGGAATTTGCGAAGAACTGGTTTTGAGTTTTTATAACTACAATGCTCTGACCACATAACAGAGAATAGTCCTGTTTCTGTGTAGTTCGGCAAACGTCCTAAAATCTTTTCAACCATGGCAAACTCTTCGTCTGTTAGCCCCATTTCCGCATATATACGTTCTTCTTTAATTTGTGTTGGATTTGGTTCAAGCATTAACGACATATGTTTCCCTCCAATGTTTCAAAATAGATTGAAAGACTTTTAAACCTTCAGCGCCGCCAAGAATTTCATTCACAGCACGCTCTGGATGTGGCATCATGCCAAGTACATTTCCTTTTTCGTTTACAATACCTGCAATATCTGAAACGCTTCCGTTTGGATTATCTACGTAACGGAATGCAATTTGATTCTTTTCTTCTAATTCTTTAAGAGTTGCTTCATCACAATAGTAATTTCCTTCACCATGTGCAATTGGAATGTTAATTACTGCACCTTGTTCATATTGCGATGTAAACATCGTTTCGTTATTTTCAACACGTAACTGAACAGTACGACACATAAACTTTAAGTTTTTATTTCGCATTAATGCACCTGGTAACAATCCTGATTCAACTAAAATCTGGAATCCATTACATACACCTAGAATTGGCTTTCCTTGTTCAGCAGCTTTTTGTACTGCCTTCATTGCATTTGCGAAGCGAGAAATGGCACCGCAGCGAAGGTAATCACCGTAAGAGAATCCTCCTGGTAAAAGAATCGCATCATATTCATCTAAATTCTCTGCATCATGCCAAACGTAGTCTACCTCTTCGCCAAGCTCATCTTTAATTGCATGAAACATATCAACATCACAGTTCGAACCTGGAAAAACGATTACGGCAAATTTCACTGTGCGACAACCTCCTCAACTTCATAACGGAAATCTTCCATTACTACGTTCGCTAATAGCTTTTCACACATTTCTTTTACCTTGCTATCCAGATCAGTTACTGATTTATCAATTGTTAATTCCATATATTTACCGATACGAACATCTTGTACTTCTGTGAAAGAAAGACTGTGCAAAGCACCTTTCACCGCTGTTCCTTGTGGATCTAATACGCTCTCTCTTAATGTTACATATACCTTAACTTTATACATGTGAAGCTCCCCCTAAACGTTTTAAAATTTCTTCATATGCCTCTGTTAAATTCCCAAGATCACGGCGAAATACATCTTTATCAAATTTCTCATTACTCTCTTCATCCCATAAACGACAAGTATCTGGTGAAATCTCATCTGCTAATACGATTTCGCCTTCTTCTGTTAATCCAAACTCTAATTTAAAATCTACTAATCTTACACGACAGCTTGCGAAGTGCTCAATCAATACTTGATTGATTTGTAGAGCTTGTTCTCTTAATGTACTTACTTGCTCTGGCGTTGCAACGTTTAACACACGAATATGGTCTTCTGTTACAAGCGGATCTCCTAAATCATCATCTTTGTAGTAAAGTTCTACGATTGGTGCTGCAAGTGCAGTTCCTTCTTCCATTCCTAATCGTTTTGAAAGACTTCCTGCAATTACGTTTCTTGTGACAACTTCTAATGGAATAATACTTACCTTTTTCACAAGTTGTTCTGTATCTGACAGCTTCTCAACAAAATGTGTTTTGATTCCTACTTCTTGTAACTTTCTGAATAAAAGAGTTGTAATCTCATTGTTCAGACGACCTTTTCCTGTAATTGTCGCTTTTTTCTCCCCATTGAAAGCAGTAGCACTATCTTTGTACTCTACCCAAACCATATCTGCTGCTTCTGTACGATAAATTCTTTTTGCCTTACCCTCATACAGCAATTCTAGCTTTTGCATTTCGCAAGCCCCCTGTAGTTTGAAAAATGTGAATAGTTTATTTATAAAGAATGGCACAGAATACCTCTACTCTGTGCCATATCAAATTATCAGCTTAGTTCAATCCAAGACGTTCAAAAATTGTATCAACATGTTGCATATGATGTTCATAATTGAAGCATTCGTTGATTTCTTCTTGTGTTAATTTGCTTGTAATACGCTCATCTGCTTCTACAAGCTCTTTAAATTGTACTTGTGTCTCCCAAGCTTCCATCGCTTTAGGCTGTACGATATCATAAGCTTCTTCACGTACCATACCTTTGTCGATTAGCGTAAGCATTACGCGTTGAGAGTAAATTAAGCCGTATGTTCTTTGCATGTTGCGCTTCATATTCTCTGGGAATACCGTTAAGTTTTTCACGATATTACCAAAGCGATTTAACATGTAGTTTAATGCGATCGTTGCATCTGGTAAGATCACGCGTTCTGCAGAAGAGTGAGAAATATCACGTTCGTGCCATAATGGAACATTTTCATAAGCAGTTAACATGTAACCACGAATTAAGCGAGCCATACCAGTCATATTTTCAGATCCGATTGGATTACGTTTATGCGGCATTGCAGAAGATCCTTTTTGCCCTTTGGCGAAAGCCTCTTCTACTTCACGTGTTTCACTCTTTTGCAAGCCACGAATTTCAACCGCAATCTTTTCAATAGATGTTGCAATTAATGCAAGTGTTGACATGTAATGTGCATGACGATCACGTTGTAATGTTTGTGTTGAAATTGGCGCTGCTTCTAAACCTAAGTTTTCACAAACATACTTCTCTACGAATGGATCAATGTTCGCGTATGTACCAACTGCACCAGATAATTTACCAACGCGAACTGTATTAGCTGCTTGCTTGAAACGCTCTAAGTTACGTTTCATTTCTTCATACCAAAGACCAAGTTTTAAACCAAATGTTGTTGGTTCCGCATGCACACCATGTGTTCTTCCCATCATCACTGTGTATTTATGCTCTTTTGCTTTGTTCGCTAAAATCTCAATGAAGTTTTCTAAGTCTTTTAATAAGATTTCATTTGCTTGTTTTAAGATGTAAGATAACGCTGTATCCACTACGTCTGTTGATGTTAAGCCGTAGTGTACCCATTTACGCTCTTCGCCTAATGCTGGTGTTTCTGATACTGCACGAGTGAATGCAACTACATCATGACGTGTTTCTTTCTCAATCTCATAAATACGATCAATATCAAATGATGCATTCTCACGAAGTTTTTTCACATCTTCTTTTGGAATATCGCCAAGTTCAGCCCATGCTTCACAAGCTAAAATCTCAACTTCTAACCATGCTTTAAATTTGTTCTCTTCCGTCCAAATCGCACCCATCTCAGGGCGTGTATAACGACTAATCATCTTTTTCCCTCCAAAAGTTGTTCTTGATGGTCCCAAATATGCAAACTCTGCGCTTTTTTTAAAGCAACTTCAATATTTTCATTTAAAATATTTACATGCCCCATTTTACGCTGTGGCTTTGCTTCTTCTTTTCCATACAAGTGTAAATAGCACCCGGTTAATCTATTCACTTGTCCAAGGACCCCTTCTATATGTTCGCCTAAAATGTTTACCATGACAACTGGTTTTAACAAATTTGTTTCTCCTAGAGGTAAATTACAGATTGCTCGAATATGTTGCCCGAATTGACTTATTTCACATGCATCGATTGTATAATGCCCTGAATTGTGAGGTCTTGGTGCTAATTCATTAATATAAATCTCACCAGCTGCTGTAGCAAACATCTCTACTGCTAGTGTTCCCACAAGCTGCAGTTCATCCGCAAGTACCTGTGCGTATTCAATTCCTTTTTGTGAAAGTGCTTCTGTGATGCGAGCTGGTACGATAGATTCATGTAAGATGTTATTCACGTGAATATTTTCAGCTACTGGAAATACCTTCGTTTCACCACTTATGCTACGAGTTACAATCACTGATATTTCTTTTTCAAATGGCACCCATTTTTCTAAAATGCATTCAGTTTGACTAGCAAGTTCACTTGCTCTCTCAACATCTGATTCACTTCTTAAAACCACTTGTCCTTTACCGTCATACCCTCCTGTTGTTGTTTTTAACACACAAGGGAAGGACAGTTCTTGAATCGCTTCAAGAAGATCATCTTGCTTTTGGACAAGTCGATATGGTGCTACTGGTAACCCAGCCTTTACGATTGCATTTTTCTCTGTAAAACGATTTTGTGTTTTGTATAGTAGCTGACTGCCTTGTGGTAAATACGCATGTTTTTCAAGCCATTGTAAACATCTATAATCAATATTTTCAAATTCATATGTGATAACATCGCTTATTTCTGCTAAATGCTGAATCGCTTTCAAATCATCATAAGATGCAACAATTTCAATATCAGCAACTTGTGCACATGGTGAATGTTTTGTCGGATCTAGTACAGCAATTTTATAACCCATTTCCTTCGCTGCTAGCGCCATCATTCTTCCAAGCTGGCCACCGCCAATAATTCCAATTGTTTTTCCTGGTAAAATGATTCTTGTCATATTAGTTCACTACCTTCACGCACATTTTTCTCAATTGCTTCTCGTCTCAGTTCTAATGCATCATGTATATCATCATGAAATGAGCCAAGTATTTGTGCCGCTAGTAGTCCTGCATTTGTTGAACCAGCCTGACCAATCGCAACAGTTGCAACTGGAACTCCTCCTGGCATTTGAACGATAGACAGTAACGAATCAAAACCATTTAATGCTTTTGATTGAACAGGAACACCGATTACAGGAAGATTTGTCTTCGCTGCAACCATTCCTGGTAAATGAGCGGCTCCTCCAGCTCCAGCAATAATAACTTTTAACCCACGTTCACGAGCTGTTTCTGCATATTCAAACATATAATCTGGAGTCCGATGAGCGGATACAACTTTCTTCTCATACGGAATGTTTAATTCATCTAAAATATCACAAGCATATTTCATTGTTTCCCAGTCTGACGCGCTTCCCATTATGACTCCAACTAGTGATTTCATATTAGAATCCCCCCGATTCAAATAAAAAAAGCCTGAAATAGAACATTTTCTCTTTTACTATGAGAGAAAGCGCTCTACTCAGGCATACGTATCCTTTGTGAATAGAAAAATACCGAGTGACTTTCCCTCATAGTCTAACGAATAACGGTCGTTAGGTAGAGACTTGCAGGCCATATCCCCGCGATTATATGAGGTGCGATATAATATTGTTTCTATGGCTATATTAACAATATTCCATGAGCAATGTCAATAAATAATCGAATGTTTTTTTATTACTTATTGATAACGTTCGTGTTTTAGTTATATTCAAAAGAGGAAGTGAAAATATATGCATGTATGAAAGGGAATTAGGGTAATAATTCAAAATATAGATATACAAGGATTCCCCTTTAACTACAAGGTTTCATTAGGGTACTATATCAATGGAGCTAAAAAGATTATTCAGCATATATTTTTTATTTAGGAGCTTTATGCTTATATGAATGTGTATGAAAAAGATTGCTATGAGAAAAGCTAGTTGATGAATAAACAGTACCGGACTTTTCAGGTTGTTTAAACGGTTCAATCTTATCAGGAGACTGAATAATACACAATGATAAAATATTCCCAATGTATGTATTGAAGATAATGAAGTAATTCATTTTGAGATAGAAGAACCTACCGATTAAAGTGTTTTTGAACTAAAGGATGCCTTTATGCCTGAATAATAGTATGAAAAGAGAATTTAAAACCACAAAAAACCTAAGTCAAAAAGACTTAGGTTTTTGCTTGGCGACGTCCTACTCTCACAGGGACAGGGTCCCAACTACCATCGGCGCTAGAGAGCTTAACTTCCGTGTTCGGTATGGGAACGGGTGTGACCTCTCTGCCATCATCACCAAACTATGAAGGCATATTCCTTCAAAACTAGATAACATTTGCTTCATATTATATGGTTAAGTCCTC
>NZ_JAHCDO010000033.1:0-62985 GCF_050768835.1 Bacillus pfraonensis
GTTTCCACTACAACTTGCTGTGCTGGTTTCTCTTCCACTTGGGTTTCCACTACAACTTGCTGTGCTGGTTTCTCTTCCACTTGGGTTTCCACTACAACTTGCTGTGCTGGTTTCTCTTCCACTTGGGTTTCCACTACAACTTGCTGTTCAGTTCGCCCTTTTTCTTGTGGTATTTCTTCCACTTGTTGCACAGGTTGCGCGTTCACTTGCGAAGTTTCTTCAGCTTGTTTTACAGGAGTCTGCGGTGTTTGCACCCTAACCGCATGCCTCTCCATCAACTTTCTTCTGTCTTGCTTTAACATCACAACATTAAACGGCACATGGCGCTTCTTCTCACGCTTCGGTTCTTCTTTTTGCTTAACAGGCTGTTCCAAAGCAACCTCTTGCTTTTCTTCTGCCTCTTCAATTAATACATTTGCAAAGTTTTGAATCACTTCTTTCGTATGCTTATCCGCCGCTAAAGCTGTTTCAGAAATATCGTTTTCTGCTTTAGAAACAAACTTCTCTTGTTCTGCAGGTTCTTCTACTACTTCAACTTCCGGCGTTGTTTCAGATTCTTCCGCTACTTCAACTTCCGGTGCTGTTTCACTTTCTTCCACTACTTCAACTTCCGGTGCTGTTTCATTTTCTTCCGCTACTTCAACTTCCGGTGCTGTTTCACTTTCTTCCACTACTTCAACTTCCGGTGCTGTTTCACTTTCTTCCGCTACTTCAACTTCCGGCGCTGTTTCACTTTCTTCCACTACTTCAACTTCCGGCGCTGTTTCACTTTCTTCCACTACTTCAACTTCCGGTGCTGTTTCACTTTCTTCCACTACTTCAACTTCCGGCGCTGTTTCACTTTCTTCTACTACTTCAACTTCCGGCGCTGTTTCACTTTCTTCTACTACTTCAACTTCCGGCGCTGTTTCACTTTCTTCTACTACTTCAACTTCCGGTGCTGTTTCACTTTCTTCCACTACTTCAACTTCCGGCGCTGTTTCACTTTCTTCCGCTACTTCAACTTCCGGCGCTGTTTCACTTTCTTCCACTACTTCAACTTCCGGCGCTGTTTCACTTTCTTCTACTACTTCAACTTCCGGCGCTGTTTCACTTTCTTCTACTACTTCAACTTCCGGCGCTGTTTCACTTTCTTCCACTACTTCAACTTCCGGCGCTGTTTCACTTTCTTCTACTACTTCAACTTTTTCTTCAATAACATTTTCTTTCAAAACAGCGTTCTCTACTGACTGTTCTTCTGTCTCTTTCTTATATTCAATTTCTTTCGTTGACGTTGTATTGATGTTCTCTACAGTAGAGTCTTGTAATTGGCCTTGTAGAGATTCTTCATTTCCTCCGTTATCATCTTGTGATAACACCACTACATCTGGTTCTTGTCTAAATATCTGTACGTTTTGAGCATTATGTTCTTCTTTCTTGTTATCCTGTCCAACTGATTTATGTAACAAGCTATCAGTTGCAAATGGACGCGAGTCTGAAGCGATATCTACCTTGCCTTGCTCTTCTAACGAACTAAGTGAACGTTCAGAATCGTAACCGTTTTTCTCTAGCCACTGATCAACAACGGATTTTTCCTCTTTTTTACTTTCTTGTTGTTGATGATCTAGATTTTCATCCTGCTTCTCAGAAGGAACAAAGGATTCGTCTGAGAAATCGGCAAGTGAGTATCCTTTTTTCTCTAGCCATGCATCGACGACTGATTTTCCTTCAACCGATATTTCAAGATCTTCCTGCTTTTTTTCTTCCGTCTTCACTTCTTCTTTCTCCATAGACGGACGTTTATATCCAAAGATCGGTGAAATCATCTCTGTTGGGCGAAATGGTCTTCGATTTCCTTCTTGTGTTGGTACAGATTTTTTTTGTATGAACGGCTCTGGCTTAATTTCTCGTTCAGCTTGTTGAGGGACAAATGTATGAATAGGTTCTTCTACATATCTCGGTCCGCGCCTCTCCATGTTTGTTACTCTCGGCAGTGGCTGCTTTTCAACATGTGTTGATTCTTCCACATTCTCCTCATCGAATCCATCATCAGGCACTAACGGAAATCGGCATTTCACACCTGAATTCCGACTAGCCATTTGCGCTTCTCTTGCTGCAGTGTAGTGGTTTACACGAGGAATTTTCGGCTTACTTTCAGTGTTCTTCGGTACTTCTTTATTCATCGCTGTTTTTTCTTCCTGATGTTCCTCTTTGTTAAACAGCTTTTTCATCCAATCTAACATGTTTACCACTCTTTCTACTAAATAGTAACATCCTTTATTGTATCAGCATTCGGCAAAAAGTGCAGGTAAAATTACGTTCTTGTATTTTGTACACCATATTCAAATTTTCAGTAAGTATAATACAAATCTATTTTAATTTTTCAACATATAAGTCGGTACCCGAAAAACAAAAAGTGACCTTGTACTCGTGTTCTCGCAGGAAGGTGACCTGATCGCTTCTATCCACGATCTGATACTCTCTACTACCTTAAAAAGTTGTTTTTATATAAGAAAATAGCAGCCTCATATATAAGGCTGCCACTTAGAGCTTAATCCTCCGGTATTCTTCTACACTCTCTGCCACACTTTGCAGTAAAGATCCTAAATATTGTGTGTCTGATAGTTTCTGATCTTCTTCAGGATTCGACATAAATCCAAGTTCAAGTAAAACGCCTGGAACTTTTGACCAATTGAATCCGGAAAGATCATCTCGAAACTTAATCCCATTTACTTTTACTTGGCTGTTTTCTTTCATTTTCTTTACGATTATTTGAGAAACTTGTAAGCTTTCTGTATAAATTTCTTTTGTATATGTATTTCCTTCCGCTGGCGTCAATACAGCAAACCCTGTTTGCGCTCGATTTTCAGAACCATCTGCATGAAGACGTAAAAATAAGTTCGCTTGATGATCATTCGCAAATGTCGCACGTTCTTTATTACTGATGTCAACATCATGTGTTGTTCTTGTCATCAGTACTTGCATGCCTTTCGCTTCGAGCTTCTCTTTTAGCATAACCGCAGCTTCTAATACAAGAACAGATTCTCGTTTTTTCGTCACAACACCAGTCGTTCCATCAGTCACTTTATATTTCTGTTCAACTGCACCCGGGCCAATTGGTTCTAAATTTAAATTTGCTTTCTCTTGATGCCCTGGATCAATCACCACAAGAAACTTCCCTTGTTTTTGCTCAGCATCTACTTTTACCGCAGGAGGGTTCGCTGATTCCTCAGCCGGTGGTACTTGTTCTACCTTTGGCTCTTGTTTTTGATCTTGCTCCGTGGATAACTCTTGTTCAGTTTTTTTCTCTTGTTCTCCATTTTGTTCCACTGGTAATTCAGTTTCTACTTTCTTCTCTTGCTTCTCTTGCTTCTCTGGCGGGGCTTCTTTCTTGTTTTCTACAACCTTTTTACTCTCTTCTTGAACAGTAGATAGCGTTTCTTTTTCTTGTTCTTTCGAGCATGCACCCATATATATTCCAAGTAATGCAACTACACACATCATTTTTATATACTTCATCGTTTCTCTCCCATCTAAAAAGAAAGATTTCATGCCGGTTTTTCAATTTTTATTTAGGTTTTCGCATATAAATCGCGGCTATGAAGAAAAAAGGACCTACTCTTATTCTCTCTTTGTTTTCACTCCGCATAGGGTAAGGTCGACGCTCTCTTCCAACTTAAGAGAAAGGTTTTCAATTAGATTTTTCACTTTTTATGTCTATATTTAAAATAGTTTCATAATCTCATCAATACTACGTGCGATACAAACTGGTTCCCATATCTCTGCTCCTTTTTCTGCTGTGTATATGGGCTGAAGATCATTCTTTATATCAACAAAGATAGGATCACCCATATCCGTCTCATATCCAATAACAATCCAACCCTCTTGCCAATCTCCCTTTTTTCCACCAATAAGCGAATTTTTGTTTTTATCATATCGATATCCCGTTTGTCCCTTTTCCAATTCATTTTCATGAAATAAGTATATTTCAAATGATTGTAATTCAATATCATGTTTCCTCGAAGTTTCGATAAGACCTAGAAGCTCTTTTACTTTTGGATGCTGTTTCATACACTCCTATCCCCTTCTATTTTTTCTAAATTTTAACTAATTTGTTTTTGAAATACAATATGATTTTTTGGGAAAAGCGTTACAATCTAGGGACATTTCCGCAAAAAAAGTAGCCTCATTTTATAATGAGGCTACTTTTCTATATCAATTAAAATTTAAATTCTTGTCCAACTTCATAGCTATCTTCTAATACAAGGATACCTTTTTCTTGCGGAGCATCTGGAAGCTCTAATTCACGTGCAGAGCAAAGCATACCAGAAGATGGAGTACCGCGAAGTTCAGCTGGTTTAATTAGCATACCACTTGGCATTACAGCACCGATTTTTGCGACAACAACTTTTTGTCCTGCATCAACGTTTGGTGCGCCACATACGATTTGCAATGTCTCTGTACCAATTTCCACTTTACAAATGCTTAATTTATCAGCATTTGGATGTTTTTCTTTTTCAGCTACGTAGCCAACAACAAATTTCGGCGTTAGATCTGCTTCTACTTTTTCTTCAAAGCCATTCTTCGCTAAGATTTCATTGATCTTTTCAACAAGCTCTTTTGTCAAAGTAAGGTTTCCAGTTTCCTTTACTTCTACATAAGAAGACGCATTAAAGATGTTAAATCCTCCTGTTACATTGCTTTCACGATCATAAACGCGAGCAACATCTCCTTTGCGGTCAAACGTACGGTTTTCTAATGTGATATCTTGTAAGGCAACGATTAATGTGTCGCCAATTCCTTCAAGGTTATAAAAAACGTTCACTTTGTTCATCCTTTCTCTTTTCCATCTGTCTTCTTCCGATTTTTTGCTAAAATAAAGATCGGCTCAAAGTTCCCATCTTCATATACAAATGAAAGTGATGTAATCGGAACATGACCCTCAGCAAAAAACTTCATTGTCATTTGTGCAATAATATCATAACCGATTTCGTTCACGATATCAGCAATAATTAAAACATCTTGGTGCGGAACAGCCACCACCATGTCGCCTGAAATCTTTTCACGCATTGATTGTAATAGCGATTCATTCAAAATACGACTCGCATCATAGCCATCATTTGTGTTTAAGAAATAAAATGTATTTCCTGCTACTTCATCTTGCTTAAATGTATGACTTAATGAACGCACATTAAACAATGCCATTTCACGTACTTGCTGCTCAGTAAGCCCTAATTTTTGTAATAAACGCTCATCAATTAAGCGATATGTTTTATTAGAGTCTAATGCATAATAAATGCGCGTTTCTGCTGTATGATCCGTCATTAAAAACGGATTGCCTTCCTCGGCTTGTTTCGGGAAAGAAGTAGAGCGAATAACCGGCAGAATTTTTGCTGCACTGCTTTCTTCTTTATGCATTGCAACCAGTGCCTCTTGCACGTAATAGACGACATCTTCAATTGCCGCTTCTTTTTTCACTTCCCATTTTGCTACAACTCCTGGAAGCGAAATGTTAATACCTTTTTTCGTATCTTTTTGCTCAATGCGAAGTACATCTTTTTCACTATCATAATGAAATTCCCATTCTGGGCGAGCTAATCTACTCATTAGCTCTTCTTTCATTTTTTTATTTGTCATTTTCATCTTGTTTGCCTCCCTTCCAAAAAAATAACCTCCCCCGCGAAGGTAGAGGTTGCTTTTACAATTTAATTGGCTACTCGCCTTATTTTAACCCTTCAATAAACGCTTCAATTTGTTCTTGTGTTTTACGATCTTTGTTTACATAGCGTCCAGTTTCTTCACCTTTATTGTACGCTACAAAGCTCGGAATGCCAAATACGTCTAATTTCACGCATAGATCAATAAATTCATCACGATCTACATAGTAAAATGAGAAATCACTATATTTCTCTTCCACTTCCGGCATAAATGGATCAACAAAACGGCAATCTGGGCACCATTCTGCTGAGAACATAAAAATTACTTTCTCTTCATTTTTTAACTCTTGGAATTGCTCCATACTTTCTAATGATTTCATCTATATTTCCTCCTCTAACGAAGTGTATCTTTTCATGTGTAATCTTTCTTTTATACTACCATACATCACGCATGGTGCAAGGTTTATGCTTGCTTTTCATCATACTTATATTGTCCAATTAACAGCTTTACAATATGTACAAATAACCCTGTACGATCCACATGATGATCTGTGAAGATTCCAATTGCACCTTCATGACTGCGAATATCTTTCCGCATTACAAATTCCTCCATGACTTCGCTTAGCTCTTTCCCGCTTTCAAGAGGAGCAAGAAAATCGTCGGGTAACTTAATACGCGCCCCGCCCGCTATAAATATTTTCCCTTCCCTTGTTGCTAAAGCACCCCAGTTACACATAAACAAGCCGTGATCTGTTTTCATAACGCCTCCTTCTAATCCAAACCCGATGTCAGCTTGCTCTGCTTCTAGCGCTCGCTTTGCTCTATTGATTGCACCTTGCATCGTTTCTTCATCAGAGAATGGTTGCGCTGCGACTCCTGAAGGAACGGAAACTGCAGTAATAATCGCATCTTTCCATACTTCTTGTACGGCTCCTACTTTTGTTTGATTTTTCGATCCAATTGCTACTTTCATCTTATCCACCTCGATCTCTATATACATCCTGGTCAATACGAAAAAATTCGAATTATTTTTTATGGCAATTCATATTCCCATCTATGCGTACATTCTGTCAGCATGTATTTTCCTGTGTCTCTTTCTAAATCCCGCTTATAACTTATGTAACTACATTGCTCTGGCGAAGTAATAATTTCAATAGGAAGATCCGGTGACTGCTTGAAACGACTCAGGTCAGGTATCACTTCTATCCAACTTTCTTTTGTTTTTTCATCATAATGGGATTTTAAATGATATATGAGCCAACCTTCTGCCTCTTTAGGTGCATCACTGGCTAAAGAAGCCTTTCCTCCAAAATATTGACGAGCTACTGTAATTTCTCCCTCTTTTCCGTTCTTCATGTCCTCCATAAATTGTACGATTTCATGAATATCTGCATCTTTCACTCCCTCCTCAAAGACACTGCGATTCACCAAAAATAGTATAGCTATAACCGACACTATAATACCGATTATTACCCATTTTTTTGTCATGTGGTTCCTCCACTATTGATTTATAAATGAGCAGACACTCTTTTCCATCAAAAAAAGAAAGGGTTTTATCCCTCTCTTTTAAGCGTTATTTTTAATTGTTTCTAACGTCGTTTTATCTGTTGCTTTCACAAGTTTCGTAATCAATTCTTTCGCTGCTGCATAATCATCCACATGTAAAATAGATGCATGTGTATGAACGTAACGAGCGCAAACACCAATTACTGCTGACGGAATACCAGAGTTACTTGTATGTACACGACCAGCATCTGTACCACCTTGTGAAACAAAGTATTGGTATGGAATGTTATGTGTTTCTGCTGTATCTAAAATAAATTCACGTATTCCTCTATGTGTTACCATTGTACGGTCATAAATACGAAGAAGCGCTCCTTTTCCTAATTGGCCGAACTGCGTTTTATCCCCAGATGCATCATTTGCTGGACTTGCATCAAGCGCATAGAAAATATCTGGCTGAATCATGTTCGCAGCTGTTTGCGCCCCTCGAAGTCCTACTTCTTCTTGTACAGTTGCACCAGAATATAATGTATTTGGTAATGTTTCATCTTTTAGTTCTTTTAATAATTCGATCGCAAGCCCACAGCCATAACGGTTATCCCAAGCTTTTGCCATGATTTTCTTTTCATTTGCCATCGGTGTAAACGGACAAATTGGAACAATTTGTTGTCCTGGTTTCACACCAATTTCAAGCGCATCTTCATAACTATCTGCACCGATATCAATTAACATATTTTTTATATCCATTGGTTTTGCACGTTGCGCATCACTTAATAAATGAGGGGGAATGGAACCAACAACCCCAACAACCGGTCCGTTTTTCGTCATAATTTGTACACGCTGTGCTAGTAATACTTGACTCCACCAGCCGCCTAGCGTTTGAAAACGAATCATTCCGTTTTTCATAATTTGCGTAACCATAAAGCCGACTTCATCCATATGACCAGCTACAAGTACACGTGGGCCAGTTTCATCCCCTTTTTTCAGGCCGAATACGCTACCTAAACCATCTTGGACGATTTCATCTGCATATTTACTTAGCTCTTGTTTCATAAAGCGGCGCACATCATGCTCAAATCCTGATGTACCTTGTAATTCTGTTAACGTGCGAAATAATTCTAATGTCTCTTTATTCACGAAGTCCCCTTCTTTCAAACCTTAGTAGAATACCTCTTTTTATTGTAACGAAATTTTCGAAATGTTTCTAGTTTCTTCTTTTTTCGTTAAAATTGCATTATAATTGTTATCGATACACTATTTTATAGAAGTGAGGTGAATATATGAGCTGGAAAGGTTTACTAGCTGGTGTTGGTGTTGGTTTTGCAGCTGGTTATCTTGTTGCAAACAAAGTTCAAGAACAATCCCATATTTCTTCAGAAAAAGCATTGAAAATGGTGAAACAAGCATTAAGTCATAAAGGCGAAGTTACTGGCTCTTGGGTACATATGGTTCCAGAGACATTTGAAAAATATGATGTCGCGTACGAAGTATACCGCGGCGGTCTTACAACAATTTTGAATGATATACAAGAACGATTCGAATTTTTAGTAGATGCAAAAACAGGTACAGTTTTAGAAGTAAAAGCGGCCTAAAGGAACTCTAAAAATCCGAAAACATACGTTTAAATAAAGTAAAACTTTAATCAGTAGAGGGTTTGCTTCCTTATCAACTGATTATTAACTCTCACCAATCGATATTTTACAAGCAGTAGCCACATAACAGCGTGCAGACGAATTTCTGCACGCCTTTTCACATTCTTTCAATTATCGTTGCAGTCGACATCCCATGTCCAATGCAAATTGTCAGCAGGCCATATCTTCCCTGCCTCCTCTCCAATTCATGAAGAAGAGAAGTCATTAATTTCGCACCAGTTGCCCCAAGTGGATGACCCAATGCAATTGCACCACCATTAACATTGACCTTTTGCAAATCTGCTTCCATTTCCTTTTGCCATGCTAACACAACCGATGCAAATGCTTCATTAATCTCTATAACATCCATATCCTGAATTGTTAAATTTGATTTTTGCAGCACTTTTTTCGTTGCAGGGATAACACCATCAAGCATTGTCGTCGGATCAGAACCAACAACCACTTGATTCACAATACGAGCACGCGCTTTACACCCCAGCTCTTTCGCTTTTTCACTATCCATCAGCAAGATCGCTGCAGCACCATCACTAATTTGGCTTGCATTCCCTGCTGTAATTACTCCATTTTCTTTAAACACCGTTTTTAAATTGGCTAACGCTTCATAAGAAGTATCCCTTCTCGGTCCTTCATCATTTTCAACTAATATTTCATTTCCTTCTTTATCTACACCGCGCAGTGGGACAATCTCTCGCTGAAAGTTTCCAGATTCAATCGCTTGAAGTGCTCGTCTATGACTTTCTAACGCGTAAGTATCTAACTGTTCACGGGTAATACCGTATTTTTCTGCAATCATCTCAGCAGACACACCTTGATGTACAATTTGATACTTTTCATGAAGACTACTTGGGATAGTCTGTTCATTTCCATCGCTTAAAATAGGAACTTTTGTCATATGTTCTACACCAGCTGCAATTGTAATATCGATATCCCCTGATTTAATTTCTTGCGCGGCAAAGTGAATCGCCTGTTGCCCAGAACCGCAAAGACGATTAATCGTTACTGCCGGAACTGTTATAGGAAAACCTGCTTCGAGTGCTGAAAGTCTTCCAATATTAAAACCTTGTTCGTTAATTGGCGTTACACAACCCATAACAATATCTTCTATGAGTCCTTTCTCTATATTTCCCCGTTTTGTTACTTCATCCAGTGCAACTGCCGCAAGTTGTACTGGATGAAGTAAACGAAACGCTCCATTTCTTTTACCAACCGGCGTACGTACAGCTTCAACAATGACAACATCTCGCTTCATATTTTCTCTCCTACTTTCCCTTTTGAATAATCATAAAAACCTTTCTCAGTCTTTCTTCCAAGATGCCCTGCTTCTACAAGTTTCACAAGTATTTGCGGTGCTCTAAACCTATCACCAAATGCTTCTGTTAGTCCTTTGCTCGCAAATAGCATTGTATCTAGTCCTACATAATCTGCTAGTTCAAATGGTCCCATTGGATAGTTCAAACCAAGCTTAATTGCTTTATCAATCTCCTCTTTACTTGTAATGCCTTCTTCATACATACGCATGCACTCTAACATATGAATAGCAATTGCCCGCGATGTCACAAATCCTTGCATATCTTTCACAACTACCGTTTCTTTTCCAAGTTCTTCTGATACTGTTCTTACTGCTTGTATTGTGCTTTCTGCCGTAACCACTCCTCGTACAATTTCAACGAGCTTCATAACAGGAGCAGGGTTAAACCAGTGCATTCCGACTACTTTTTCGGGACGACTCGTTGCACTTGCAATCGCAGTTACACTTAACTCAGAGGTATTTGTTGCTAGAATGGTAGATTGCGCTGTATATAAATCTAGCTTTTGAAAAATCTCCTTCTTCAACTGTAATATTTCTGGTACAGCTTCAATAACAAGCTCTACATTTTGGCAAGCCTCTTGCAATATAACTGTAGAAGTTATATTGGATAAGATTCCATTTTTCTCTTCATCCGTCATACGTCCTGCGCTTACGAAACGACTCAAGCTTTTGGTGATCGTTCCATAAGACTTTTGTAAACTTTCTTCCGATACATCATACATTTTCACATGTTTACCACCCATCGCTAACGCCTGGGCGATTCCACTTCCCATAATTCCTACACCAATTACTGCGATATTTTGAATCATCGTATTCCTCCTACCATTACTTTTCATTTTTTCTATGTAATGCATTCAAACAAAACATTCGTTGCAAAATAGTCTTGAATACTATTGGGTAATAGAATGAGAGATATCAATAACGATTATTCCTTACAGCATCATAGGTCCATACTTTTTGCAATTATATTTTTCATGATTTCATTCGTCCCAGCATAAATCGAACTTACCGGAATATCACGATAACGGCGCGCAATCTCATATTCTTCCATGTAGCCATATCCGCCGTGCAGTTGTATGCACTCCGCTGCTACTTTTTTTGCAAGATCTGTTAACCACCACTTCGCCATCGATACTTTTGTTACAATATTCTCGCCATTCATATGAGCAGTAATACAGTCATCTACAAATGTTTTACCAATTTCAATTTCCGTATACATCTCTGCTAATCGAAACTGTACCGTTTGAAAATCGCTTATATGTTTCCCGAATGCTTTTCTCTCTTTTACATACTTTTTCGTTATATGTAGCATCACTTCCGCTGCTGTTTTCGCTGCAATTGCAACGATAAGACGTTCTTGTTGCAACTTTTCCATTAGATAATAAAAGCCTTTTCCTTCTTCCCCTAACAAATTAGAAGCAGGGACTTTTACATCTTCAAAAATAAGTTCCGCTGTATCTTGACTATGTAAGCCAATTTTTTTTAGTTTTTTTCCTCTTTTAAATCCTTCCATTCCTCTTTCTAAAACGAGCAGGCTCATTCCTTTATGAACTGGTTTAACATTTGTGTCTGTCTTACAAACAACAATGACTAAATCCGCATGAATACCATTTGTAATAAATGTTTTTTCACCATTCACGACATAATCAGCACCTTCTTTCCTTGCCGTTGTTCGAATACTCGCCAAGTCAGAACCTGCTCCTGGCTCTGTCATCGCAATTGCAGTTATATATTCACCGCTTACGCATTTTGGTAACCAGCGTTTCTTTTGTTCTTCTGTTCCGTACTGCGTGAAGTATGGAACAACAATATCATTATGCAAACCAATTCCAATTAAACTTGATCCAACCTTTTCAAGTTCCTCATTAATGACAATCGAATATCCAAAATCAGCACCTGCTCCACCATACTGCTCATCTACCATCGGACAAAGGAAACCTTTATTTCCCATACTTGTCCAGAAAGAACGAGGAATCATCCCGTTTTTTTCCCATTCGTCATAGTATGGATATGCTTCCTTTTCTAAAAATTTATGAAAAGCATCACGAAAAATGTGATGCTCTTCCTGTAAATACTTATGTTTCATCATATCCTCTCCTTAGATTCCTCTTCTATCACTTGGCTACGTAAAATAAATTTTTGAATTTTACCGCTCGCATTCCTTGGCAATTGTTCAACAAATACATAGCGACGCGGACGTTTATAATCAGCAAGTTTATCACTTGCTTTACAGTACTCATCTAATATTTCTGCGGTAAGAGACTGATCTTTTGAAACGATGTACGCTAAAACACTTTCTCCCCAAAGCTCATCTTTTTCTCCAAGTACCGCAACATCTAAAATGCTTTCATGCGTATACAAAAAATCTTCGACTTCACGTGGATAAATGTTTTCTCCACCGCTAACAAGCATATCGTCAACGCGATCTGCAACATACAAATAACCATCTGCATCTACATAGCCTAAATCTCCTGAATGATACCATCCTTTATATAGGGCTTTTGCTGTCGCCTCTTCATTGTTGTAGTACCCTTTCATCAAACAGGAACCCCGCATAATAATTTCTCCGATTTCATACGGCCTTACTATATCATTGGGCTCAGATGGACCTTCTTCATTTGGACGGACAATACGAATTTCATGATTATAGGCAGCTTTTCCTGCAGAACCTACTTTAGTAAGTTGCTCATTCTCTCGTAAAAAAGTAACTGCCGGTCCCATTTCCGTCATACCATAAGCTTGTACTAATGAAACATTCAATTTTTCATCACAAGCTTTTACAAGTGCCGGTGCCATTGAAGCTGCTCCATATAAACCGTACCGAAGAGAAGATAAATCATATCGCATTAAATCTTCCTGCAACATCATATTCCACATGGTAGGTGCCGCAAACATAACAGTAACCTTTTCTTTTTCAATCATTTCAAGAACATTCTTTGCATCGAAATGGTGCAGAATAATATTTGTGCCACCGCTATGTACCCTTGGAACGAAACAACAATGCAGCTCTGCACAATGAAACATTGGTGCTGTTACAAGACCACGACTATTTTCGGTGTAATGTAAATATGCGATTCCCATCAAACTTTGATCAATAATTTCTCGGTGCCGGTGAAGTACCCCCTTTGGATAACCAGTTGTTCCACTTGTATACATAATGGAACAAACATCATCTTCTTTTACTTCTACTGCTTCAAATTGTGGTAATGCATTGGATAGTTTTTCTTCATATGAAATAGAAAACGACGGATGAGTTTGGTCGATGTACCAGAACTGAATATGAGGAAATTGTTTATGAATGCTTTGTACTTGAGAGGATAATTGCTGTTCAAAAAGTACGATTTTTGGAGAGGCATCTTCTAATATATAACTGAGTTCTTGTGGTTTTAATCTAAAATTAATTGGGTTAAATATGGCACCAATTTTTGCACAAGCAAAACATGTAGTTGCGAGCTCACTACTATTAAAGAGAAATGTCGAAACGCGGTCACCTTTTTGTATACCACTTTTTTGAAGTGCATGAGCTAGCTTATTCACTTGTTCATTCCATTCTGTATACGTCCAGCGAATATTTTTCTTCGGTTCAACAATTGCTTCTTTATTTGGATAACTTTCAGTAGTCAATTCAAGCAATTTTCCAATCGTTATATACAATATATTTCCCCCTTTCGAATAAAGTGAAACTTTAATCAGTAGGGGGTTCTTCATCCCCCACTGATTATTAGCCCTCACCAATCGGGCTTTTACGGGCAGCCCTCCCCCTACCTATCTTCCCCGTTTCCCTCTGAATCTTGAGGTGGGGGCTTACTGCCTGTTAATGCGGGATAAAACGCTTCTCATATAGAACGTGTAATAATGTAGTAACTCAGAGATATTATAACAATTTTCAGAATATTTTAAAGTTTATTCTTTCGACAAATCCTTACAACGAAGTGGTTTGTAGTTGTAAGGAAGCATGAAGTGGAGGGGTCCTCTCCACTTCATGCTTCTATCTTTCTTACACTTCGCTTGATACATTCACTTCTTTTCGTTCTACCTTCTCAAGCATATTTCCTTCTTCATCCCACTTCACAGCGCGGTAATACGCATCATGGTAAAATGTAAACCACGCCTTTTTCTCCATTCCATACTTCATCCACTTCTGCTTATGTTCAATAGATGTCATTGGGTAATCATCATAAGCCATGACCCATAGTACGTTTTGGTGAGCGTGCGTTGGCAATAAATCTGCTAAATGGAGCATCGTTTCCCCCTGACTTTCAAGAACAATCACAGCATGACCATCACTATGTCCGCCTGTATGCACCATTCTTACTTCATCTGAAATTTGGATTTCTTCTTTGAAGGTGACAATTTGCTCTACAATCGGCTCCCAATTTTCTTTCCAATATGTATTACGAGAACGAATATTAGGACTTTTCATTTCATTCCATTCTGTTTCTGACACGTATACTTTTGCATTTGGGAACGTTGGAACAAGCCTACTACCTTCCCACTTCGTTAATCCTGATGCATGATCAAAATGAAGGTGCGTCATTAATACATAATGGATATCTTGTGGCTTTAAACCAAGCTCGGCTAAAGAAATTTCCACTGACGATTCTTCCGTCACACCTTGATTCCGCTTCATCTTTTCATTCATTTTATCATTTCCAATTCCTGAATCAATAAGCATATTCCCATCTTTCGTTTGCACAAGCAATGGGTCTGTCCGTAAATAAATATGATTTGTATCATTATGTTTATATTTGCGTGACCATAAAACTTTCGGTACAACACCAAACATTGCTCCCCCATCTAAATGTGTATTCCCACCGCAGAGCCATGTCACTTTGATTTCTCCGATTTTTAAAGATTCCATTCCACATTCCCCCTTTTCATCTTTATTTTAACATAAAATTCAGATTATTTTTCCGTATAAAAAAACCTGTGCATTACTGCGCAGGTTCTGTACGATATTTCGCTTCAACACGATAAATACGATGTCCTTTACTAGAAAATTTCTCTTCATATTCCGTCATAATGTTACCTTCAAAATCACTATTATGAAGATCTAAGCTAAGGAATGTGAGTAGCATACCATATTCAGCCATACTCATAAGAGAGTATTCAAATAAACCTTGGTTATCCGTTTTAAAATGAATTTCTCCGCCCGTTACTAACACTTCTTCATAATTACGTAAAAACGTTTTATACGTTAAACGACGCTTTGCGTGGCGGTTTTTTGGCCATGGATCTGAGAAATTTAAATACACACGGTCAATTTCACCGTTTGCAAAGAACACGGTTAAATCTTCAGCATCTTTATTAATCAATTTTAAGTTTGGTACTTCTTCTTCAATTAACTTATCAAGCGCATCTACGATAACACTTGTGAATTTTTCAATTCCGATATAATTAATATGCGGGTTCGCTTTTGCCATCTCATAAACGAAACGGCCACGACCTGTTCCTACTTCAATATGAATTGGATTGTCATTTCCAAACACTTCTTGCCAATTGCCACGACGCTCCTCTGGATTTCCAATTACAAACTGTGAGTATTCATTAATTCGATCCATTGCATATGGTTTATGTCTTAAACGCATAGATGTCTCCCTCTCTTTACCAGACTATTTTTTGAAGGTTCATTCCTTCTTTCTTTTTTAATCAATCTACCAAACAAAAAACCAAGTACGTACGAGCACTCGGTCCGTTTCTTTCAAGTATAAGGTGTACCATTTTGATACAAACTACAAAGAGCATAGAACGAAACTTTCATTTCTGTAGAAAGGTTTCGTTAGCCACTGATTAGCTACTCCATGACGAAACAGAAAATTTCTCTTACTTGTTCACATTGAACAACAATCGAAAGGATGATCCAGTCATGCCGATTAATCAACAACATCAATTAGAAGTTTTAAAAGATATTTTAATCAACCACCAAAGTGATTGCTGTGGAACGGTTTCTGAGTGCGAACAATTAGAACGGCTCATTCAATCATTGCTTGCAAACGATAACGTGAACAGCGATGTAAAAGCAATGCTAAACGATGTATATTACTATAGTCAATCGGGTAAATATTCTCCTGATTTAGACAATCATATTTCTAGTAATCAAGAGCAACTCACACAATGGATTTCTGGAATGGACAATTTCTCTTAATTCTTTACTCTGAAGCAAGTAGTTGCTGTAAATATTGATGCCAATATTCAGCTTCTGCTTGCTGTTTTTTTGTTATATGCCATTGAATAGATAAAATAGTTTGTGCCACTACATACCATTTCATACGCTGAACCAATGATTCATTCATTTGAATCCCATAATACGCTAACCACTCGTCCCATTCGTGACGCGGAACATACCAATGTAATAACATGCCAAGATCGAGGGCAGGATCTGCAATAACAGCTCCATCCCAATCAATTAAAAATAATTCATCTTCATTCGATAATAACCAATTGTTATGATTCACGTCACAGTGACATACAACAAATTCATCATATTCAATATCCTTCAATGTAGCTTTTAAATACTCCAGCCCTGTCTGAATCGTTTCATCCGTTCTTATGTCTCCTCTTAAAATAAAATACAATTGTTCTAATAACTCCTGTGCATGCAGCGGCTGCTTTCCAAGCCTTTGTATCATTTGCACAAGTGCTTTAGACGAATGTATTTTTTTTAAAAGCTTCGCAACACGCTCTAGTTTCATATCCTCTGGCTCTAGCTTTTTCCCTGGAAGCCACTTTTGAGCCGAAATTACATCGCCGTTTGTCACTCTTCTTGTCCAAAGTAATTTTGGAACAATTCCTTCTGCCGACAATACCGCTAAAAAAGGCGATGTATTCCGCTTTAAAAATAGCTTTTGTTGTCCATTTTGCGCAATATACGCATCGCCCGTTGCCCCACCAGCTGGTATGAGACTCCACTCTTCTCCTAATAATTGTTCCAACCATTCCATATTCATTACCCGTTAACAAATCCTTATCTTTTATAGTTATGAAAAGAAAAACCGCAACACCTTTTGAACATGTTGTGGATTCATATATTTTTTTACTGTAATTAAATGAAAGAAAACTTGGCATAAGCCAAGAGATGAGGACAAACGAACCGCCCATCCTTTTACTTTATTTTACAAAATCAATAGTAGAATGACAATTTATCGAAATCGTCACCTTTGTCAATTCTACATTTATTACATTCTCATCGTCAAGTAGCGATTTGTCACATTATCGCCAATATATACGAGCTAATCGGAGCCACTTGAAATTCACTTCCTTGAAATGAAGAAATTGGCTGTATTTTTGCTTTTGTATCATCGGCTAATACGTACCACATTTCATGTTTTGGCAGCGAAATCCTCTCTAATTGCACACCATTATGAAACAAAACAACAATTTCTTTCCACGGACCGAACTCCCCTACATTTTGTAAATGATAAGCAACAATAGCAGGAGGCGCTTGTAAAAATGTCATATGCTTCTTTATAAGATGAGCCTCCGGTAAGCGAAACGCTCTATGCGCCTTACGAATCGCAATCAAACCTTGTATATAAGCAATCGTTTCCATTTCTTTCTCTTTTTGATTCCAATCAAGCTGATTAATTTCATCAAGCGCATTATAACTATTTTCATTCCCTTTCTTAGAACGATAAAATTCTTGTCCTGCGTGTAAAAACGGGATTCCTTGTGAGAGTAATGTCATTGCTGTCGCTAGGCGATGACGTCTTTTTTGCACTTCTTCCGCTTCCTGATTGCTGCGCACGAGTTTATCCCACATCGTCATATTGTCATGACATTCCACATAGTTAACACTTTGAATGGGCTCTAAAAATAACCCTTCTCTTTTTTCATTTACAAGACTTCCTGTTAGCACATATTGTAAATGGGCGTGATCTACACTTCCTCCAAACGCAAAACCACGCTTACTTACATCAAACGTACTACCTTTTATCGCATCACGAAATTGATCGTTGAACTGTGCTATTCGCGGCATTTTGTTTGCATTGTTAAGCGTCGCTTTCTCCTCTAGCGAAAGCGGTGTTTGTAAATCCCAACCTTCCCCCAACAACAGTGCATCCTTTTTTATTTTTCTGACTTCCTTTTCTAATTCATTCATTGTTTCCACATCTAAAACTCCCATTAAATCAAAGCGAAAACCATCAACGTTATATTCAGTAAGCCAATATAGAACAGAATCAATAATAAATTTCCGCATCATTTTTCGTTCTGATGCTATATCATTCCCAACTCCCGTTCCATTTGATGGCATGCCATTTTCATCATGTCTGAAATAATATCCCGGTACAAGCTTTTCAAAAGATGACGTTTCTCTTTCATATACATGGTTGTATACAACATCCAAAATCACGCGGAGGCCACGTTCGTGAAACTTCTCAATAAGTTGTTTACAATCCTTGATTCGATTATAAGGATCGGTAGGATCACTTGCATACACGCCTGTTGGGACGTTGTAATACAATGGATTATAGCCCCAGTTATACGCCGCAAAAGGACGCATTTCATCTACTCCAGCAAAATGATGAAGAGGTAAAATTTCAACATGTGTAACCCCTAAGCCTTTTATGTAAGAAAAGGCCGTCTCTGTCCCAAGTGTCCCCTTCGTATTCTCTTCTGTTAATCCCGCATATGTCCCCTTTTTTATCACACCACTATTTGGATGCATAGTAGCATCACGAATATGGACTTCATAAAGGATTGCATCGGTAAAAGAATCTATTTTCGGCAACGCATTTTGCTTCTTTATATATGTCTTCTCAAGATCAACCACAATTCCATACTTACCATTAACTGATACGGATTTTGCATATGGATCTACAGCTTCATTCCATATCAAATTAATACAAACGAGAAATGTGTACTGCGCCCCTTCAAAATCTCCTTGTAAAACATAGGACCAAACACCATTCTCTTCTCTTTTCATCTCATAATCCATATACTCTTTATCGTTTTTATAAATTCTTACTTTCGCAAGTCTTGCAGTTGGTGCCCACATCTTAAAAGTTGTTTTTTCCTTTCCATAACAAACTCCTAAATCGCTACCATCATAATAATATTTTTCATCAAATACAGCTGTTCGAATAACCGCTCCAATTTGTAAATCTGTTTCCTCATTTCGCTCATCTCGCACTGTATAATACTTTCCCACATCAAGTGGATCTTCTATATAACATTCATACTTTGTTACATCTGAAAGAGATATGATTTGAACAATCTTAAGCTCCCATACATGATTTCCTTCCTGTATAAAAAATGTCCGGCTTGTTCCATACGTATGCGGGAGCAAGATTGTAATTTTATTCATTTCATCTAAATAGGCTTCAAATGGACGCTTTACTTTCAGCATAAAAAATCACCATCATTCTCGAAATTAAAATGAAACTACCTTTTAAAAATAGGTATTCCTAAAGGTGAATCGCACACTACACACAAACTTACTATTTTCTATAGTATATTCACATTCATAAGAAACGTTTTTTACACTTTAAAGTTCTGTAACTTTATTTCATAAATTGACTTATACTTCGGAGTTTGATGGACGTGAGACTCGTACAATGTAATGGTGTCAGCTTGAAACAATAACGCATCCATTGTTTTCAGGTTTGTAAGATTAAATTTTTCTTCTCCCATCCACTTACGGGCAACAGTAATATGCGGATGATACGGACGTGTTTCAAGTAAAAAACCATTTCTCTCACAAATCGCATGCACCTGCTTTTGCAAATCAAATAACACTTGATTTTTTTGCAATCCAGCCCAAAATATACGCGGGCTCTCTACTAGGCCGAATGTAGAAAAGTTTTGCAGCGTAAGATTTAACTCTGGTGTATTCACAAGGAGTTGTAATCCTTTCTCTATTCCTTGCAGTTGTTCCTGCGTTGCACTCCCTAAAAAAGCAAGTGTAATATGATAGTCTTCTTTATGTACCCATGAGCGAAATGGTAACTTATCTTTCATTTCTTCTTTATAACTCGCAAGCCTTTCTTTTATATGATCTGGCAAGGTAACTGCTAAAAAATAATGTGGTACCATTTATATCTTCTCCTTTTTATTATTGTTGCTCTTCTTTTGTATCTCATTCCAACAATATAAAGAAACCCGCCCTCCAAATAGAGAGCGGTCATATTTCAGCATACAATTAACCTATTTCGCTAATTCATAAATTGCTTGTGCATAAATTGCTGTTGCTTTTAGTAAATCTTCTATTTCAATATACTCATCCTTTTGATGGGCAAGTTCTTCTTTACCAGGGAATAGCGGTCCGAATGCAACGCCAGCTTTTAATGAACGAGCATATGTACCACCGCCGATTGCTAATAACTCTGCTTTCTCTCCTGTTTGTTCTTCATACACACGTTGCAATGTACGAATTAAAACATGATCTTTATTAACATGATGTGGACGTGAGTTAGAGTAATCAGCTACTTGGAAGTCGTTCTTGCTGGCATAGTCTTTTAGTTTCTGCACTGTCTCTTCAAAATTCGTTGTTACTGGGTAGCGTACATTTAATCCTAAGTTTCCGCCTTCTTCTTTCGTATAAGAAAGGCGCCCCACATTCACTGTTAACGGTCCGCTAATTTCATCTTTATAAGCGATCCCTGCTTTTTCTCCAAGCGTATCGTTCGTAAATGTTTCTGCAACAAATGCCGCAAATGAAGCACCTTTACCGTCAAGAGCAATCGTTGTTAAAAAGTTCGCTAACAAGAGACCAGCATTTTCACCTTTTTCAGGAGTAGAACCGTGAGCAGAAACTCCCTCTACTTGTAATGTCACAGTATTTCCTTCTACATTTGCTGTCCCTGTTTTCTTCTCAGCTTGTAAGTATTGTTCGTAAGTATCTTTAATCGTCGCTGCCTTTTCAGTCGTAATCACTGCTTCTGCGAAATCAGGAACCATATTTAAACGACGACCTGAAGAAAATGAAACAAGCTCATATTCTCCGCTTTTTGTTTCACTATTCTTTTGCACAACTTGTATATCAGAGATCCCTTTTTCCGCATTAATAATAGGAAAATCAGCGTCTGGTGCAAATCCCATTGTTGGCATTTCTTCATTCTTAAAATAGTGATCAACACATTTCCAGTTACTTTCTTCATCCGTTCCTAAAATCATACGTACGCGTTTTGAAAGTGGTAACCCTAATTCTTTTACAATTTTCATCGCATAATAAGCTGCCATTGTCGGCCCTTTATCATCAATTGCACCACGTGCAAAAATCTTTCCATCACGAATATCAGCGCTGTATGCAGGTGTTGTCCAACCATCTCCTTCTGGTACAACGTCAACGTGACAAAGAATACCCACTAATTCTTCTCCTTGTCCCATTTCAAGATGCCCTGCATACCCTTCTAAATTTTTAGAAGTAAATCCTTCTACTTCCCCTTTATGTAGCATGAACGAAAGTGCTTTCGCTACACCTTCTCCAAACGGCGCCCCTTCTTTTGCTGTTTCTTCTTCCCATACGCTTTTAATTTGCAGAAATTGCTGCGCGTCATGAATTAATTCTTCTTTTCTTTTCTCAACTTCTTCTGTCCAATTAATTACTGACATAACTCATTCACCTCTTCTATATTCTCTCTTTCATCATAGCAAACGAAAATCTGATATGCCAACAGGAGAACATTAAGTAACGAACAATTGTAATATTTCAGATATTTCGAACTAGTTTTTCTTTTGTTTTTCTAAAAAAATTTGCAGGAATTTGACGGTTTACGTAGAAATTTATGTGGTAGTTGATAGAAGAGACATAGAATGTCAACTACCAATATTTTTCTATTTTATTATTTGTTAAACTTTTGTAAAATTTAACTAGATGAAAGCATGAAATTTGTCATGTGGAGTACAATGGAAGTAAAGACCTTCTTTCCTGAATGGGGTCAAAAAAACTAGTAGAGGAGTGGTTTTCTCTTGAAACCTACAACTACTCGTATGCTAACACGCATTAAATCAATTTATATGTACATCAATGAGAATGGTACGGTAACGACGAAAGACCTTGTAGATGAGTTCGGGATCACACCACGAACAATACAACGTGATCTGAATGTGTTGCAGTTTAATGAGCTCGTGTATAGCCCTTGCCGCGGTAAGTGGACAACAACAGGAAAGAAAGTGAGAATGACCTCGTAACGAAAACAATTGTATCTAAAATATAATACATACCCCTTTCTGTGAAATCAGAAAGGGGTTCTTTCTATTTATTGGAATCGGTCTCAATCTTAGCTTTCTGCTTGAACTTGATATGTTTTTAACATTTCTACTTCTTCATCTGTTAATTCGCGATACTGACCAAGTTCTAATTCTTCATCTAACACTAAAGGACCCATCTCTGTTCTCTTTAAGTAAACAACTTTCTTTCCAACAGCTTCAAACATACGCTTCACTTGATGGAATTTCCCTTCTGTAATAACAAGCTCGATTTCAGATACATCATCGCTTTTCAGAATGGTAAGCTCGCCCGGCTTTGTTTCATAGCCATCATCTAAAATAACACCTTTTGCAAATTCTTCTACATCTTTTTCTGTTACAACTCCAGCTACGTGTGCATAATATTTTTTTGGTACATGCTTTTTCGGAGATAATAGCTGATGAGCAAGTTTCCCGTCATTTGTTAATAATAGAAAGCCTTCTGTATCAATATCAAGTCTTCCAACTGGAAACGGATCAAAGATTGCATCTTCCAATTCCAATAAATCGACAACTGTTTCATGGTTATCATCTTCTGTTGCCGAAATAACGCCCTGTGGTTTATGCAGCATTAAATATACAAATTCCTTATATTCAACAATCTCACCGTGAATCGTCACTTCTTGTTCTTCCACATTCACATGAAACTTCGCGTCTTTTACTGGCGTTCCATCAATTTTTACAACACCGTCTTTTAATAGTTTCTTTACTTCTTTTCTACTTCCGTATCCCATATTTGCTAATAATTTATCTAATCTCATTCTTTCACCTTCTTGTATTTATCATAGAAAAGGGACGTGTATTACGCCCCTTTTGATTTCAACTTTATTTTCAACTTACCGCCAAGTTTGCGCTGAATCTTTTCTAAAGCTTCTCCACCAAATACTCTTTCTAGTACACCTGTGCGAATTGCTAATAATCCGTAAGCAAGACCACCAATACCAGCACAAATCGCAACTGTAATGAGTGCACCAAAACGGCCATCAGGCGAAATCACAAAGGATAAAATTCCTTGGGATAGTTTGACTACAACGACCATCACAATTGTTAATACTGCAATTTGGAAAGTTCTCTTATATACGACACCGAATGAATAGTGTGCATATTTTCGAATCTGTTTATTCGTATACCAGACGGAAACTAAGAAACCGACAGCTGTCGCTAAAACAGCTCCAATTGTGCCGAAATAACGAATAAAGATTACGTTACATAAGAATTTCAAAATAACACCCATACCAAGTGCAATGATTGCATGTTTTTGTTGGTTAATTCCTTGCAAGATGGCTGCAGTTACTGTAAATAAAGCAAATAGTAACGCAACTGGCGCGTACCACATCAGTATTTGTCCACCTAATGGATCCTTTTCATAAAACGCTGTATAAATCGGATACGCAAGCGTAGAAATACCAACTACCGCCGGCAATGTTAAAAACATATTTGCCTGGAATGTTTGCGTAATTTGTAGTTTTAAATAACGAAATTGTTTTTCTGTAAATGATTTTGTAATTGCTGGAACAAGCGTTAAACTAAACGCCGTCGCAAGTGAAACAGGAATCATAATTAATTTATGCGTCCACATTGTGAAGATACCGAGTGCTCGCTCTGCAATATCCCCTTGTCCAATTGCTTGCATAATAGAGTTAAATGTTAATGTATCAATTTGTTGATATAAAGGAATTGTTAACCCAATAACAACATAAGGAATTGCATACGCAAATAATTCTTTAAATAATTGAATTGTACTTACTGTTGATTCTGGGACAGTTTGTTCAATTAAATATTGATCGAGATGCTTTTTGCGTTTTAACCAGTACCATATTAACACACCGAGCGCTCCCACAGCTGAAACAAATGCTGCGAAAGTTGCCACTCCAACTGCTGCTGCTACTGATCCTCCTATTACTTTAATGACAATAAAACTACCCGCTAATAAAAAGACAATACGAATAATTTGTTCAATAATTTGCGATACCGTAGTTGGCCCCATTGATTGATGACCTTGGAAATAACCACGAATTAAGCTTGCTGCTGGTACAACAATAAGCGCAAAACTGACGAGGCGAATAACCATCGTAACGTCTTCTATACTATTGTGTACACTTTGTTTACCCAGCATTGCCTCAGCAAATAATGGCGCAGACATGTAAAGAACGAGGAAGGAAAGGATTCCTGTTGCAATCATCATAACCATTCCCGAGCGGAACATTCTCCGGCTCGTCTTATAATCTCCAAGCGCATTATATTTAGAAACAAATTTTGAAACAGCAAGCGGCACCCCCGCCGTTGCAATACTTAAAAAGATCGTATATGGAATATATCCATACGTATAGAGCGTTCCGCCTTCTGTGCCAACTAAGGCATGAAATGGAAAGACATAAATCATGCCTAAGAACTTAACTAAAAAAGTTCCTAACGTCACAATAAGCGTTCCGCGCAGAAATTTTGAATCGGACATAGATGATCCTCCTACATATATAACGCTGAACTCTAACCTTTGTATTGTACCACAATTCTTCAGTGAAACAGTACCTCACTGAATTTTTCTTTTCTACGAAAACATGCTATTCTTTTAGGCAGGAAATGTAGAAAATGAGGTCGATATACTATGCATTATGATGTTATTGTCATCGGAGGAGGCCCTTCAGGATTGATGGCCGCAATCGGTGCTGCTGAAGAAGGCGCACGCGTCTTGCTTCTTGATAAAGGAAATAAACTTGGACGTAAACTTGCTATTTCTGGTGGAGGTCGCTGTAACGTAACAAATCGCTTACCACTTGATGAAATTGTCAAACATATACCAGGAAATGGTCGCTTTTTATACAGTGCTTTTTCTATTTTTAATAATGAAGATATTATTACATTCTTCGAAAAGCTTGGCGTAAAGTTAAAAGAGGAAGACCATGGCCGCATGTTCCCTGTCTCTAATAAAGCACAATCAGTTGTAGATGCTTTATTAACAAGACTAAACGAACTAGGCGTTAAAATCCGTACTAATACACCAGTTGAAACAATCGAATATGAAGACGGTCAAACAAAATCCGTTGTTCTCAAAACAGGTGAAGTGCTTGAAACAAACCATGTTGTTATCGCCGTTGGCGGGAAATCTGTTCCTCATACTGGCTCAACTGGGGACGGTTACGCTTGGGCTGAAAAAGCTGGGCATACCATTACTGAGCTTTTCCCAACAGAAGTTCCAATTACTTCAAGCGAACCATTTATTCGTGATCGTACACTGCAAGGACTTGCTTTACGCGATGTAAATGTAAGTGTACTGGATCCAAAAGGTAAAATTGTCATTTCTCATAAAATGGACATGCTCTTTACCCACTTTGGTATTTCTGGCCCAGCTGCTCTTCGTTGTAGTCAATTCGTTGTAAAGACGATGAAAAAATTTAAAATGCGTGCGGTAGAAATGAGCATTGATGCATTGCCGGAAGAAAATGGCGAACAACTCTTCCAGCGCATGATGAAACAAATGAAAGAAGAACCGAAAAAAGGAATCAAAAATGTGTTAAAAGGATATGTTCCTGAGCGTTACTTCTTATTCTTATTAGAAAGAAACGAAATTGACGGTAGCGAGCAAGCTGGACAAGTTTCTAACGAAAAGATTCGCGCACTTGTGAAAGACTTCAAAGAGTTTAAAATAACAGTAAACGGCACACAGCCTCTTGAAAAAGCATTCGTTACAGGCGGCGGTGTTTCTGTTAAAGAAATTTATCCGAAAGAAATGGCCTCTAAATTCATGAATGGCCTATACTTCTGTGGGGAAGTTCTTGATATTCATGGTTACACGGGTGGCTATAATATTACTTCTGCTCTTGTTACAGGTCGAATTGCCGGAACAACTGCAGGACAAAACGCGAAAGTGCGGTACTAAAAAAGAAACACGGGTGGATTCTTTCCACTCTTGTTTCTTTTTTGTTGCTTTATATAGCTTAGTAGCTTTATATTTTATAATGTTGAATAATTGAAACAAAGGGGAAAACATATGCGAAAACAAGTCATGATATCTTTAATGTTAATGACGTTTCTTTCCGCTGTAGAAGGAACGATTGTAAGTACAGCAATCCCTCGTATAACGAGTGATTTATCTGGAGTCGAACTTGTTAGCTGGGTATATGCAATTTATATGCTAGCAACAGCTGTCTCAACTCCCATTTATGGGAAATTAGCCGATTTATTCGGCCGTAAAAAAGTACTTCTCATTGGTGCAGCCATCTTTTTAATTGGTTCTGCACTATGCGGAGTCGTGACATCAATGGAACAATTAATCATCTTCCGTGCTCTTCAAGGTATAGGTGCTGGCGCTGTTATGCCAATTACAATGACGATTATCGGCGACTTATATAGCGAAGCAAAAGATCGTGCAAAAGCACAAGGTTGGATGAGTGCTGTTTGGGGCGTTTCAGGTGTTATTGGGCCGCTAGTAGGTGGATTCTTAGTTGATTCTCTTTCTTGGCGTTACATCTTTTTCTTAAACGTTCCATTTGGAATTCTTGCTTGTGCGATGATTGCCATTTCTTATAAAGAGTCAATTAAACCAGCGAAACATCATATCGATTATCCTGGTGCAATCATCTTCTCACTAAGTACAATTGCGTTACTTTATGCACTTCTAACAGGAAGTAGTAAGCAAAACTGGGGCGACATTACAATTATCGGCCTCTTAATCTTTGCAGCTATTTCATTCATTATTTTCTTATTCGTTGAGAAAAAATCTCCGGAGCCATTAATTCCGTTAGCACTTTTTTCTAATCGTACATTATCAACAGTAAACATCCTAACACTGATTGCTGGTGCAATGATTATTAGTATTACAATGTACCTTCCAATTTGGAGCCAGGGTGTATTAGGAAAAAATGCGACAGAAGCTGGACTTATTCTTATGCCAATTCCTGTTATGTGGACATTCGGCGCGATTTTTTCTGGCAATTTAGTTGGTAAGTTACAAACGAAACAAATTATTTTACTTGGAGCTAGCATTTTATCCATTGCTACCTTCTTATTATTTACATTATCAACTCATTCACCAGCATTTCTTATTTATGTTGCAGTCGGACTCTTCGGGTTAGGGATGGGCCTTATCACACCTATTTATATGGTAACCATTCAAGCAGCTGTCCCAGCACACACACGCGGAACAGCAGTCGGCTTAAACACATTTATTAATACATTTAGTCAAACATTAGGTGCTGCTATCTTCGGAACAATCTTTAATACGATGATCCACGCGCAAGGCATGCAAAATGTTGATCTTGTCTCAGGTGGGCACGGCGGCGCAGCAAATGTAGTAACAAAATCACAAGAGGCATTAGCTTCTAGCGTACATGTTATTTATATGAGTACATTTGCGCTCGCACTACTTACACTATTTATCGGCTGGCTTCTATTAAAGCCAGCAGGGCAAACCGCTGAACAGTAAAAAAAGAGGCTGATTGCTTATAGCGATCAGCCTCTTTAACATATTGGGAAACAAGAGCCAGTAGACTCTTGTTTTTTGTCATTATTTGTTGAAAGGTCGATATCCTTTGTCGAATCGCTGATATATTCGAATTTGCGCCGATATATGGTGAGAAATGGTCGATATATTGGAAAAATCGCTGATATAATCTCATTTACCAATTTACACCTCTCCCCTCATATATAGAACAACACTTACTCTTCATTTTCCACCACATATTTCAGCATGGACAATTTATTGTTCCAAAACTGTTCATAATACGAAAGCCACTCTTGTAATTCAGCTAACGGCTCGGGCTGCAAACAATATATCTTTTCCCTTCCAACCTTTCTTCCTCTTACTAATTTCGCTTCTGAAAGAATATGAAGATGTTTCGCTACAGCTGTACGGCTCATCGGAAAATGATCTGTTATTTTAGAAATTGGTAATTCTTTTTCAGTTAATAACCGGAGTACTTCTCGGCGCGTTGGATCAGCAATTGCTTGAAAAACATCATATTTCGCTGTTGATGAGGACATTTACCCTTCAACAACCTTTTTCAGTTTTTCATTTACAATCGCTACCCAGCCGCCGGCCATTCTATCACGAATAACAGAAGCTTTCTCGTTCGCTTTCGAAATCTTTTCATCAGACTGTTTCCATCCACCATGAATAAGAGTGAACTCCGTTTTATCTCCTAAATCTTTTAAAACAAACGAAACGATCCAGCCATCTGTATCCCATGAAAACGATAAACGATGAGGCTCATCGATTTCTAACACTTTGCATGGTGATGGTCCAAAAGGTGATTGCACGTGAAATTCATGTCCTACCTTCGCTTCAAAGTCATTTGGCATAAACCAAGATGCAATTCCTTCTGCAGTAGATACTACATTCCATACCTTTTGAATAGGCGCTTCAAAAATAACTGTTTGTTTAATATCTTGTAATGTATTTTGCTGATTCATATTATGTCTCCTTTATGAAGTGTTAAAATATAACACCTTTTGGTTTCGTTTTTTATAATATAACACCTTTTGGTTTTATGTCAACTTATGCAATTTCGCAATGATTGTTGAGAAATGCTCAACATTTTTTCAACAGGACAAACACCTTTGCAACATTTCCTCATAATATACTCACAAAAGCAAACATACCTCACCCATTAGCCTTCCTCCCTCCCTTCGGATTTATTTTAGAAAGCGAGATATGTTGCCTGATCCATTGGAGCAAGGAGCGATTGTCTAACTCCATGCAATTCCTACTTGCTCACTCTTTTTCTTTATAGATTTTCTACAATAAAAGGAGATGAAAGATATGTACTATTGCATTCATTGTTCTGAAATTCACCACGAAAAAGGTGGAACCGATAGAATATTTAAAAACGGTTTTTACATTGATCCTTTCTTAGGTGAACGTTATCACCTCGGCATGTGCAAAGACACCCTTGCCGGTGAAACAATTCTATCTATAAAAGAAAACCTAGCACCCCAATCTATCATGAACGCTTTACCAACGCATATCATTTCTACTTAAAAACATAAAAAAGAGCTGGCTCCCCAGCTCTTTTTTATGTTTTATAAACAACCATCGCCGAAAAACAATAAATTTGATTTTCATCATCATTAATGGATACACCAACTTGATATTTAATATCTATAAGCTGTTCTTCATTTAGTTTCTTCAAAAACACATTTACGGAGTCTTCCAAGTCCTTTTCATGACTTTCATCAAACATCTTGACTCGAATCATTTTAACACCATCCTAGATCGCAGCCCTCCGCCGCTTGATTATTGCCACGGTGCGTATCTATGATGCGATAAAACTTACCATCTTCATATATATATCCGTCTTCTAACACATATTTCTTATCTTCAGTATAGACATAAAACTTACCTATCATAAATTTACTCGTATATAATTCCAAATAATTTGATTTGAATTTTGCTACTACCTTATTCGTAATATCAATTTTAATTGTGCGCCCCACCTTCTCTCCCCTCCTTTAAAAAGAACGGATTTAGGTATATTGTATTAACGAGTTTACATTTTATGATTAAAAATAGTTGGATATGCCCCTATTTTTCTCCGGACGTTTCTGAGAATACTCACTCCATTTCACATACAGCTCTTTCAACAAAAGGTGTGATTCATTTCCGTCTAAAAACGCGATAAAAAACAACAGCAAAACCATTGACACCAATATATAACATATGATAATATAATAAATTTGATATTTTTCTCCATATGTGTTATCATTACATATAGTTACCACATATGGAGGTGGATGATTTGTTTCAAATCGGCGATAAAATTGTTTACCCTATGCACGGAGCAGGAATAATCGAAGCAATTGAGGATAAAGAAGTGTTAGGAAAAACACGTCAGTATTGCGTGATACACATGGTGATTAGTGATATGCAAGTGATGATTCCTATGGATAAAGTAGAAAATTCAGGCATACGTTACGTTGTCGACAAAAATACATTAAACGATGTATTAGTTGACATTCATAATGGTGAAGCTGACCACTCCCTCTCATGGAAACAAAGATATACCATGAACATGGAGAAGATGAAAAACGGGAATCTTCTAGACGGTGCTGAAGTTGTTCGCGATTTAATTCGTCGCAATAAAGAAAGAGCATTAAATGCGAGTGAAAAGCAAATGTTAGACAACGCACGCAGAATTTTAATTAGTGAAGTTGCACTTGTGCAAGATGTTTCAGAAAATCAAGCAACTGATTTCCTTCAAAACACAATCAGTCATTAACATGAAAAATATATGCAAATTTAAAATAGCTGACCGCTATTTTTTTTTGCATAAATACAAATTAAAAAACTGACGCACAACCTTTCCTTTTGGCAGGAAAGAGCATCTAGCCATGTATAAAGGCGTTCAACTCCTCTTCCTGCACCATATCTCAAACCAATACAAAAAGCAGCATGACTCCGGTACAAAAACTAGAATCATGCTGCTTTTTTCTATCTTTTTAAGGAACAGTACAATCATTTCTTCTATTTATGATTCAACATCACTAACAACTTTTCTTGACTATACATCCACACTGTAATAATTAAACATGCAAGCGCTACTTCTGACAGTGCCATAAACCCAATTGCATAATGACCTGTTAATTGGAATAGTAACGTTAAAATTAACGGTGGGAAAAAGCCTCCTAAGCCACCTAAAGCTGCGACAAGCCCGTTCACAACCCCAGCTTGTTCAGAAAAGTACATCGGTACGAGTTTAAAGATTGTTCCGTTTCCAATTCCTGCACAAAATGCGACAAGCAGGCAACCGAATGTATATACGTTCATACTTGGCATAAACGATAAAATAATGCCGGATAGTGTTAAACCGATGAATACGAAGATTAAAATTTTAAACGGATTAAATTTATCACCGAGCCAACCACCAATTGGGCGCATGACTGTTGCCAATACGATAAAACCAGCTGTTCGCATACCTGCATCTACCTTTTCTAATCCAAAGTGAGATACTAAGAAGTTTGGTAAGTATACTGTAAAGGCAACAAACGATCCGAAAGTTAAGAAATAGAAAATACATAAGAACCAAAGTTTTTCATTTTTGTATACACCTTTTAACTGTTCCATTAATGGTGTATTTACTTTTCGCTCACCCCGATCTCCTAATAAAAAGTTCAGAAGTGCAAAGACAGCAAGTAAGATTAAAAAGGATTGGACAGTTGCTCTCCAGCCAAATGAAGTTGCGATTACAGGCGCTAAGAACGAGGTAACCGCTGTTCCTGCGTTACCTGCACCGTAAATACCATTTACAAAACCGTGACGCTCTTTCGGATAATATTTTGGCAAGGACGTTACACCTACGGAGAACACTGCTCCGCCAACCCCGACAAATAAACCACCGATAATTAAATCCATCATAGAGTTCGCAACGCTAATATAAAAGACAGGGAATAATAAAATGATAAAGCTTATAAAGAATAATTTTCTTGCGCCATAACGATTGGTCCAATAACCAATTGGAATCCGAAGCACTGACCCTAAAATAACAGGTACTGCTGTAACAAGGGAAATTTGCCCTGCTGTTAATGCAATATCCACTTTAATAAATGGCATTAGCGACGATAAAATCACCCATACCATAAAACCAATAACAAGATTAGAAGTTTGTAACCCTAATTGAAAATTCGGACTTCTCATCTTTTTCGCCTCCTATTTTGCTCATTATTTCACAATATATATTAATTCCCTCCAGTCTAATCACAGATTTCCGTGATTAGACTGGAAAAAATCAACCACCGCTCACTGGCGGAATCAATGCGACAACATCACCAGATTGTATTTTGTCATCTTCATTTGCATATTCTTCATTAATCGCGACCATAATTTGCTCTGAAACTGCGATATGATGTTCTTTCGTAATGATATCTTTTAATTCTGCAACAGTAATATTTTCACAGTCTAGTTTCAGCACATTTGTTCCCGCTTCTTCTTGTAAATGCGCAAACAGTAATACTTGAATCATTTTCCCATCTCCTTTCCAGGTTCCCCATTTGGATACGATATTTTTTCTAATTGATCACCAATCCATGAATCGCCATCTTCCCAAAGCTCTTTTTTCCAAATCGGAACAATTTGCTTGATGCGTTCCATAATGTATTCATTTGCTTCATATGCAGCTTTCCGGTGCGGTGTTGATACAGCAACAACAACGGCAATATCAGAAATTTGAAGTGTACCGATGCGATGTGTAATCGCAACGTGTGTCCCAGGCCACTTCTCTTTCACTTCATCTCCAATTTTTGCAAGCATTTTTTCAGCCATTGTCTTATAGGCTACGTACTCTAAATATAACGTACGGCGCCCTTTCGTAAATTCTCTTACAGTACCAATGAAAGTTGTCACAGCACCACATTCACGGCGAATGACTTTATTTGTAACCTCTTCAATCGAAATTGGTGTGTCTATTACTTCATAATACGTATATGTCATTGCGCACCCCTTATTGTTTGTACGAGCCATTCCATATATAATGCTTCCTCTGATATATGGAATGTTTTATATGTTTCTTGTAAACTTTGCATAGCATCATTCCATGTAATAACCGCTCTCACATTCTCTACTTTATCTAGTAAAGCAATATCTTCATTTGTCCGAAGTAAAACTACTTTGGGATAGTTTTCTGTTTTATATCCTTCAATTAAAATGAGATCTACTTCAAAAAATTGATATAATCGTATGATTTCTTGTAAAGGCCATTCATCCCGAAGAGAAGAAAGCGATAATAATCCAGCTCCTTCTACAGCGCTCACGACCGCACCCGCTTGCCTATGTCGTTCACTATCCTTTTGCGGCACTTCTGGATAGCCACCATGTCCGTGATGCTTAATTGTAGCAACTTTCATACCTTCATCCGAAAAAGCTTGAATTAATTTCTCTGTTAGCGTCGTTTTTCCGCTATTTTGATAGCCGACTATTTGTAAGACTGGAGTGGTTCTGCCCACGGCCATTCACTTCCTTGGCTCGATTCTAGTAATAACACCGAGACTGTCATCCCAGCTTCAAATCCTCTTGTTCCTCCTGGTAATACAATTAAAGCGTTACTATCCGCAAGTGAGGAAATTGCACTTGATTTATCGAGTCCAACTGGAGTTACTTGCAACTGACCATTCATAAACTCTACTTTTCCTCTTACAAATCGCGTAAATGGATTTGCCTTTGGAAAATCCTTCTTTAAAATTGCATCCGCTCGATATGCATGTGGTTCTTTCACATGAAGGAATGTCTGAATAACTGGATAAACGAGTAATTCAAAACCGACATAACAAGCAGACGGGTTACCTGATAATCCAAATAACAATTTCCCATTTACTTCAGCTACTGTTGTGACACTACCTGGTCTCATCGCGATTTTATTAAACAGGACATTCGCATGTAACTTTTCGTAAATCGCAGGTAAATAATCATAATCACCTACCGAAACACCGCCTGTTGTGATTAAAATATCCACTTCATTCATCGCAGTTTTCACTGCTTCATAGCAATCTTCTAAGTCATCAGCAAGCTGTCCATAATACTTCACGATTCCACCGGCTCTAGCAATTTGAGCTGCGATCATATAAGAGTTACTATTTCTAATCTTTCCTTGCTGAAGTGGTTCATGCACTTCTAGCAATTCACTTCCCGTCGTTACAATTCCGACAACTGGCTGTTTCACAACCTTTACTGAACTGTAACCAAACGTCGCTAACAGTGCTGCTACACCCGGATTAATCTTCGTACCTTTTTTCACAAGTATTTGATTTTGTTTCACATCCTCACCTTTAAACGAAACATTATCACCGGCCTTAAAAGAACGCTTTAACTTCATATACGTTTTACCGTTATGCTCAAACCCTTCCGTCAGTTCTAACATGACAACTGCATCACAACTTTTTGGGATTGCTGCACCTGTCATAATCCGAACCGCCTCGAAAGCCTTTACTTCATCTCTAAAAACAGAACCAGCTCCAATTTCTCCGACTACTTCAAATTCAATTGGATGATTTTGACTCGCCTCTTTTGTATCTTCCGCTCGAATCGCAAATCCGTCATAGGGAGAGCGGTCAAAATGCGGTACATCGTGATCTGCTACAACATCTTCTCCCAAAATTCTTCCGTAGCTTTCGATAATAGCAACTGTTTCTATCTCGCCTTGCTGAGCATAGTTCATAACCTTTGTTACTGCTTCAGCAACTGGAATTGGTACTCGTTTTTCTAACATTGTTTTCACCCCATATTTGCAAAATATCACATCTTGGTTACACTTTATATTGTACAATGCTAATCATAATAGCAATTACTTCAAGGAGGAATTCCATGTCTTCATTTACTCATTTTAATGACCAAGGCCGTGCGAAAATGGTCGATATTAGCGATAAAAAAACTACTGTACGAACAGCAATCGCTCGCTCTAGCATCTTAGTTACGAAAGAAATTTATGATAAAATCTCTCAAAACGAAATTGGTAAAGGCGATGTATTAGCCGTTGCACAAATCGCCGGTATTATGGCTGCCAAACGGACTTCTGATATTATTCCGATGTGTCACCCTTTACTTCTAAAAGGAGTAGATGTCTCTTTCGACTGGGAAGTGGCGAAAGAACAATATCGTTTACTCATTGAGGTAAAAGTGAAAACAGAAGGTAGCACGGGAGTTGAAATGGAAGCTTTAACAGCAGCCTCTGCAACTGCTCTTACCGTGTATGATATGTGTAAAGCCGTTGATAAAGGTATGATTATTGGCGAAACATATTTACTTGAAAAAACAGGTGGGAAAAGTGGAGACTACGTTAGAAATCCACATTCCTAATCCCCCCGAACCTAAAGGTTTTCCTTTAGGTTCATCCTATATATCTCGCATACAACCCTTTTGCCACCGTCATATCATTCGTTCCATGAATAAACGCCCTGCCGTCTGTAAATAAAACAAAACGATATTCATCAACAAAGAATGATAATAAATATGGTGTTGTTTTCACATCTACGCTTTTTTGTAAGCGCTTTTTAATTTCTTCTAAATTAAGAATTTGCGGTACTCCTGGACGGATTTGCACCGTGTTTCGTCCACATAACACTTCTGTTTTCATTTGTGATTCAAACGTTAAACTTGGATACGTGCGCAGTTTTCCGCAAGATGGACACGTTTCTTTTTTCTGCCTAGTTACTTTAAACGCCATATGCTGATTGTTCCAAAGATCAAATGACAGCATCGTTTCACGAAGTGCACCAAAATCTTCTACCAATATTTTAAGGGCTTCTGTCACTTGGTGACTGGCGACCATTTGGACAGCTGGTTGTATAATTCCCGCCGTATCACATGTTGCCCCGCTTGATGGATGCTCCATCAGACAACGGAAACACGGTGTTTTCCCTGGAATAATTGTATATGTGACCCCGTAGCTTCCAACACACCCTCCGTATATCCAAGGAATATTGTATTTTTGCGAAATATCGTTAATAAGCAGACGCGTTTCAAAGTTGTCAGTTGCATCTAATATTAAATCCACATTCTGAATTAACTCTTCCATTTCTTGCACCGCTACATCCGTTACAACCGGTACAATCTCCACTTCAGAATTGATCTGCCTTAAACGTTCAGCCGCTGCAACTGCTTTCGGCTTATACCACTTTGCATCTTCTTCTGTATATAACTGCTGCCTTTGTAAGTTGCTCCACTCGACATAATCACGGTCTGCAATCGTCAGCTTGCCAATTCCCGCCCTTACAATCGCCTCTGAACTTGCTGCTCCTAATGCACCAGCACCAATGATGAGCACATGCTTTTCCCTTATTTCCCTTTGACCTGTCTCGCCGATTCCTGAAAATAACATTTGTCTTGAATAACGCTCCTGCACATGTCTTTCCCCCTTCCTTATCCACCGATATAAGACATTTCAATTTTCGGGCGGTTATTTGCACTTTCTTCAGTCCGCTCATCAGAATATCGATCTTTTCGATATTCCCATACGTTTTGTATTGCCTTTAATAAATCGGCATCCGAAATATCCTCTCTAAGTAAGCTTCTTAAATCTGTTCCTTTCGTTGCAAACAAACAAGTATAAAATTTACCGTCTGCCGAAATCCGTGCTCTCGTACAGGAAGAACAGAAAGATTCAGAAACTGAAGTGATGAACCCAACTTCCGCATCACTACCCACATAACGATAACGCTTCGCAACTTCTCCAAAATAATGAGGATCTACAGGTTCAATTGGGTATACCTGATTGATTTTCTCAATCAATTCTTGCTTCGTAATGACCTGTTCAAAATTCCAGCCATTCGTACTGCCAACGTCCATAAACTCAATGAAACGAAGCGGAATTCCTCGCTCCTTAAAATAAGAAGCCATCAGAAGAATTTGATTATCATTCATTCCTTTTTTCACAACCATATTTACTTTTACATCAAGTCCAGCTTCTTTTGCTGCGGCAATTCCTTTTAGCACAGGTTTTGTACTAATATTTCGGCCATTAATTTTGCGAAATACATCGTCTTCTATTGCATCTAAACTAACATTCACTCGGTGTAATCCCGCTTCCTTTAACGCCTTTGCTTGCTTTGTTAAATGAATCCCATTTGTCGTAAGTCCAATATCTGTTAAGCCATCCAACTTTACAAGCCGTGTAATAAGCTTTGGCAAATCTTTACGTAGTAATGGTTCCCCGCCCGTAAGTCTAATTTTCTTTACACCCATACCTACAAATAATTTTGCTAATCGTTCAATTTCATCAAATGTAAGCAAAAATTCTTCTTGTAAAAATGCATAATCAGGCCCGAACACTTCAGCTGGCATACAGTATGTGCATCTGAAATTACAACGATCAATGACAGAGATGCGTAAATCTTGAAGTGGACGCTGCAAAGAATCTGTAATCTTCTCGCGCATCGTTATCCCCCCCCTTTTCTGCTAAATTCTATCTGTCTTCATTCTATTATAATATATTTTTAAACTGCGATGTTTTTGCTTAAACTCTTTATTCACTTTCTATGTTTTTTAGTTGCCTCCATCATAAAAAAGAAGAAGAAGGTACGTTGTGATATTTCTCACATCGCCTTCTTCATTCAAAAATTCTTCACAAATTCGTTCAAATTTTATTCACATTTCAGTTACAATCACTGTATTTGCGTACGGTACTCCTCACCCCACTCACGCATAAGTGTGATAATTGGTGTAAGGGATTTTCCGAATTTCGTTAAAGAATATTCCACTTTTGGTGGAACCTCTTTATATACTTCACGATGAATTACTCCAGCTGCCTCTAGTTCTCGAAGCTGCCTAGTTAGCATGCGCTGTGTGATGCCAGGCATTAATCGTACAAATTCATTAAAACGAATCACTTCGGCATTCATTAAGTGAAATAGAATAACCCCTTTCCATTTCCCACCGATTACATCTAACGTTACTTCTACCGAACAACGATTTATATCTTTCTGTTCCATTTTGTCACTCTCCATTAGTATACAAATTGATACTATATGCTAAAAATGTGCGTACTTACATCTTTTATTTTACTATTGTAGAATCAATTTTGTAATCAGCTTACTATAAAAAAGCAAATTATTAAAAGGTGGTTGTTTAAATGGAACATACAAAAGAAGAAATTTTAAAAGCTTATCAATTTCGACATGCATGTAAAGAATTTGATGTAAATAAAAAAATCTCTGATGAAGATTTTCATTTTATTTTAGAAACTGGCCGACTTTCTCCAAGTTCATTTGGTTTTGAACCTTGGAAATTTGTTGTGATTCAAAATCAAGATATTCGTAACAAGCTTCTTCCTGTATCTTGGGGTGCGCAAAAACAATTACCAACAGCAAGCCACTTTGTCGTTATATTAGCTCGTAAAAAAGAAGAGATGATTTATAACTCATCCTATATTTCTAACTTTATGAAAAATATTCAGCAACTTCCTGAAGAAGTTATAACGATGAAACGCGGTTTTTATAAAGAATTTCAAGAATCTGATTTTCAATTACTAGAAAGTGATCGTGCCATGTTTGATTGGGCTTCTAAACAAACTTACATCGCTCTTGGCAATATGATGACTGCCGCTGCTCAAATCGGCATCGACTCTTGTCCGATTGAAGGGTTTCATCAAGAAAAAGTAGATGCAATTTTAAAAGAAGAAGGAATTATTTCAGATGATGCATTTGGTGTGTCTGTTTTAGTTGCTTTTGGTTATCGCGCAGAAGAACCAAAACGTGATAAAACTCGTCAAACAATGGATATGGTTGTGGAGTGGATTAAATAAAGTAAAAGGGTGTCTACAAAAGACACTCTTTTTTTCAGTACGAAATGTGCGCTTGTTCACAGCTAAGTACTAACTTATCACCTATAATGAAAAGATATTTCTTGCATTTTCACCATGTTTACATCCACAATAAGAAATAGACTGCTTTTAAAAGAAAGGTGATTGCTGTGACAAACCGTACGGCATTATCAGAAGATTTAAAGGAATTGCTTGCATCTGTTGAATATAAAATGCAGATTAATAAAGGAAGTTATATTTTCCAAGAAGGTGTGGAGGCAAAAGAACTCTATATCGTTCGCTCTGGAAAAGTGCAGATTAGTAAAATTAGTGCTGACGGACAGGAGTTAACACTTCGCATTTGTTCAACGCATGATATCATCGGAGAATTAACATTATTTACGGACAATGCAAAGTATTTATTAAATGCGAAATGCCTTGAAAATGTTGAGGTTGGCGTAATTAAACGAGATGCTTTAGAGAAGGCATTACTTGAAAAACCAGCCCTTGCCTTTGAATTTATGAAATGGATTAGTGAACATTTAAGGAGAATGCAAACGAAATTCCGTGATTTAGTGTTACATGGTAAAAAAGGTGCTCTTTATTCGACTCTTATTCGTATGACGAATAGTTATGGCGTATTAAAAGAAAACGGCATCCTTATCGATCTACCTTTAACAAATCAAGAGCTTGCGAATTTCTGTGCAACCTCACGTGAAAGTGTCAACCGTATGTTAAATGATTTAAAAAAGCAAGGAATTATTTCTATTCATAAAGGAAAAATCACGATTCATAATTTACAATTTTTAAAATGCGAAATTGCTTGTGAAGATTGTCCCGCCTCTGTGTGTAGTATTGAGTAGCCTCTCTATTTGAGAGGCTACTCTTTTTTCTTTCTCCTTTATTCTACAAAAAAGAATCACTCTTCGATGTGAAAAATGTCACAACTTCCCAAAAAATGTTATAAGTCTGATTTTTGACAATCTGTTGAACTGTGATAGATATCACATCTCTATTTGACGCGCTCTCTTATATTGAAAGTAAGCAAGAGAGACGTAATAAAGGAGTGAACAGTATGAAAAAGAAACCTTCAGCATTAATGAAACGTTTAAAATATTTTTCTCCAATAGATCGCTATAACAACAATCATACACAAGAAACGTATGAAGATCGCGAATGGGAAAACGTGTATAGAAAACGCTGGCAACATGATAAAGTCATTCGTTCTACACACGGTGTAAACTGTACTGGTTCTTGTAGCTGGAACATTTACGTAAAGGATGGAATTGTAACTTGGGAAGGCCAAGAGCTGAACTATCCATCAACGGGCCCTGATATGCCAGACTTTGAGCCACGAGGATGTCCACGCGGAGCAAGTTTTTCTTGGTACATTTATAGTCCACTTCGCGTGAAATATCCATATGTCCGTGGCGTACTTTGGAATATGTGGCAAGAAGAACTTCAAAACCACAAATCACCGCTAGACGCTTGGAAAAGCATTGTGGAAAATCCTGAAAAAGCACGTACTTATAAGCAGGCCCGGGGTAAAGGCGGATTCATCCGTGCTAGTTGGGATGAAGTATTACAACTTGTTGCCGCTTCTCTACTTTATACAGTAATCAAATACGGCCCAGATCGAAATGTTGGTTTCTCACCAATTCCAGCCATGTCGATGTTAAGCCATGCTGCTGGTAGCCGCTTTATGCAGCTCATGGGTGGTCCAATGCTTAGCTTCTACGATTGGTACGCTGATTTGCCACCAGCTTCTCCGCAAATTTGGGGTGATCAAACAGATGTACCAGAAAGTAGTGATTGGTATAACTCTGGTTACATTATGACGTGGGGTTCAAACGTACCAATGACAAGAACACCAGACGCTCACTTCTTAGCAGAGGTGCGCTATAAAGGAACGAAAGTTGTTTCTGTAAGTCCTGACTTTGCGGAATCCACAAAGTTTGCTGATGATTGGATTAGCGTAAAACAAGGTACAGACGGAGCACTTGCAATGGCAATGGGGCACGTCATCTTACAAGAGTTTTACGTGGACCAGCAAGTGGAATACTTCACAAATTATGCAAAACAATATACTGATTTCCCGTTCTTTGTCACATTGAAACAACAAGGAGACCAATTTGTTGCCGATCGTTTCTTAAACGCGAATGATATTGGCCGTGAAACAAAGCTTGGTGAATGGAAACCTGTTCTTTGGAACGATAACACGAACGATTTCGCAACACCTCATGGCACAATGGGGTCACGCTGGGATAACGAAAAGAAATGGAACTTGCGCTTAGAAGATGAACAAACCGGCGAAAAAATTGATCCACGCCTTTCCTTACTTGGTATGGAAGATGCTGTTGGAACTGTACAAATTCCGTACTTCTCTGATGATGGAAACAAAGTATTAGAACGCACAATTCCAGTGAAAAAAATCACGACTGAAGAAGGCGACATTTTCGTTACAACTGTATACGACTTAACGTTAGCAAACTACGGAGTTAACCGTGGACTTGGCGGGCAAGAACCGAAAGACTTCAATGATGATATGCCATTTACACCAGCATGGCAAGAGAAAATGACCGGCGTAAAACGAGAACTGATTATTCAAATCGCTCGTGAATTTGCTCAAAATGCGGTTGATACAAATGGCCGCTCAATGATTATTGTCGGCGCTGGTATTAACCATTGGTTTAACTCTGATACGATTTACCGCGCAGTTCTAAATCTTGTTCTTCTCGTTGGAGCGCAAGGTGTAAACGGCGGAGGCTGGGCACATTATGTTGGGCAAGAGAAACTACGTCCAGCAGAAGGTTGGCAAACGATCGCAATGGCAAAAGACTGGCAAGGTCCACCGAAACTACAAAACGGTACATCTTTCTTCTATTTCGTAACGGATCAGTGGCGCTATGAAGATACACCAGTTGGGCACCTAGCATCACCAGTTGTCGGCAACTCACGCTATCAACATCACGGTGATTACAATATATTAGCTGCTCGCCTTGGCTGGCTCCCTTCTTATCCAACATTTGAGAAAAACGGAATTGAATTATATAAAGAAGCTGTCGCTAGTGGCGCAACAACCCAGGAAGAAATCGGAAAATATGTTGCGCAACAACTAAAAGAAAAAGAACTGAAATTTGCAATTGAAGACCCAGATAACAAAAACAACTTCCCGCGTAATTTATTCGTCTGGCGCGCAAACTTAATTTCAAGTTCTGGTAAAGGACATGAATATTTCTTAAAACATCTATTAGGTACAACAAACGGATTAATGAATGATGATAGCGATTCATTGCGACCAGAAGAAATAAAATGGCATGAAAAAGCACCTGAAGGAAAACTTGATTTACTCATTAACTTAGATTTCCGTATGGCTGGAACAGCACTTTATTCTGATATCGTCCTTCCTGCTTCAACTTGGTATGAAAAACATGACTTAAGTAGTACAGATATGCATCCATTCGTGCATCCATTTAATCCGGCAATCGGTTCACCATGGGAAGCACGCTCTGACTGGGATATTTTCAGCTCTCTTTCTAAAGCAGTATCTAAGTTAGCAACAGAACTTGACCTTGAACCAATGAAAGAAGTTGTCGCAACACCACTTCTTCATGATACACCACAAGAATTGGCACAGCCACTTGGCAAGATTAAAGACTGGAGCAAAGGTGAATGCGAACCAATCCCTGGAAAAACAATGCCGCAAATTCATGTTATGGAGCGGGATTACAAAACGATTTATGACAAAATGACTGCGCTCGGACCAAATGCTGGGAAACAGCCAATCGGTACGAAAGGAATCTCTTGGTCAGCAGAAAAAGAATACGAACAATTAAAGAGTCGATTAGGCGTTGTTCGCACTGATTCTATCGCAAAAGGATGCCCTGACATTAAAGAAGCAATCAATGCTGCTGAAGCAGTGTTAACCCTTTCTTCTACAACGAATGGTCATATGGCCGTAAAAGCATGGGAAGCTCTTGAAAAACAAACAGATTTACAGCTTCGTGATTTAGCGGAAGAACGTGAAGAAGAATGCTTCACATTCGAACAAATTACTGCGCAGCCAAAAACGGTGATTACCTCCCCTGCCTTTACGGGTTCTGAAAAAGGTGGACGTCGTTACTCACCATTTACAACAAATGTCGAGCGCCTTATCCCTTGGAGAACAGTAACTGGACGACAATCGTTCTACTTAGATCACGATATGATGAAGGAATTCGGTGAAACAATGGCTACATTTAAGCCAATTCTGCAGCATAAACCGTTCCGTAAATCACGTCCTGAAGTAGAAGGAAAAGAAATTACGCTGAACTATTTAACGCCGCATAATAAATGGTCGATTCATAGTATGTACTTCGATTCCTTACCGATGTTAACGTTATTCCGCGGTGGTCCAACTGTTTGGATGAACAAAGATGACGCAGCTGAAGCTGGCGTTGCTGATAACGACTGGATCGAATGCTTTAACCGTAACGGCGTTGTTGTAGCGCGTGCCGTTGTAACGCACCGCATACCAAGAGGAATGGCCTTTATGCATCACGCACAAGATCGTCACATTAATGTGCCTGGTACGAAACTAACGAGCAATCGCGGAGGAACACATAATAGCCCAACACGTATCCACGTGAAGCCAACACATATGATTGGTGGGTATGGTCAATTAAGCTATGGATTTAACTACTACGGTCCAACTGGCAACCAGCGCGACTTAAACGTCGTAATCCGCAAACTGAAGGAGGTAGATTGGCTTGAAGATTAAAGCGCAAGTCGGAATGGTAATGAACCTAGATAAATGCATCGGCTGCCACACTTGTAGCGTAACGTGCAAAAACACCTGGACGAATCGTCCAGGTGCTGAATATATGTATTTCAACAACGTGGAAACAAAACCTGGTATCGGTTATCCAAAACAATGGGAAGATCAAGATAAATATAATGGTGGCTGGGAATTAAAAAATGGAGAAATCCAGCTAAAATCCGGTTCAAAAATGAAACGCCTCATGAACATTTTCCATAACCCAGATCAACCTACTATCGATGATTACTTTGAACCTTGGAACTATGATTATGAAACATTAACAAACAGCCCGCAGCGAAAACATCAACCAGTAGCTCGCCCGAAATCAGCAATTACTGGTGAATTTATCGACAAAATTGAATGGGGACCAAACTGGGAAGATGATTTAGCAGGCGGACATATAACAGGATTACAAGATCCGAACGTCAAGAAAATGGAAGAAGATATAAAAACAGACTTTGAAAATGTCTTTATGATGTATCTCCCTCGTATTTGCGAACATTGTATGAACCCATCTTGCGTCTCTTCTTGCCCATCTGGTGCGATGTATAAACGTGAGGAAGATGGCATTGTCCTTGTTGACCAAAATGCATGCCGCGCTTGGAGATTCTGTGTATCTTCTTGCCCATATAAAAAAGTGTATTTCAACTGGCAAACAAATAAAGCAGAAAAATGTACAATGTGCTTCCCGCGTATTGAAGCTGGTATGCCAACGATTTGCTCTGAAACATGCGTAGGACGTATTCGTTATATCGGAGTTATGTTATATGACGCTGACAAAGTACAAGAAGCGGCTTCAGTAGAAGACGAAAAAGATTTATATGAATCTCAGCTTACTGTTTTTCTAGATCCAAACGATCCAGAAGTAGCAGCTGAAGCAAAAAAACAAGGTATTCCTGAAGAATGGATTAAAGCTGCTCAAGAATCACCGATTTATAAAATGATTATTGATTGGAAAATCGCCCTTCCTCTTCACCCTGAATATCGAACAATGCCGATGGTTTGGTATATTCCACCGCTTAGTCCAATTATGAACATGGTGGAAGGAAAAGGAAGCAACTGGCAGGCAGAAGAAATTTTCCCGGCTATCGATAATATGCGTATTCCAATTCAGTATTTAGCGAACTTACTGACAGCGGGCGATGAATCACACATTCGTCTTACATTGAAAAAAATGGCTGTCATGCGAACACATATGAGAGCACTGCAAATTAATAAAGAACCAGATGAAGCTGTCTTACAAAACTTAGGCTTAACGAAAGAAGATATAGAAGATATGTATCGCCTTCTTGCCATCGCAAAATATAAAGACCGTTTCGTTATCCCGACATCTCACCGTGAACAAGTTGCAGATTTATATAGTGAGCAAGGAAGCTGTGGCCTTTCCTTCGCAGGTGGTCCAGGTTCTTGTATGACAATCTCTTAAATAAAGGAGGCAGACAAATATGAAACAAAGTTTACAAACTACGTTTTCTTGTTCTTCCTTTCTTCTCTCCTATCCTGAACTAGGTTGGAGAGAAGCTTTACTAGAATTACAGGAAGAGATTCAAACGATTGAACACGAAGAAATCCGAGCATCACTTACAACATTTATAAAACAAGCGTTAGAAAAAACAAACGATCAACTCATTGATTCTTACGTATATACATTCGACTTTGGAAAGAAAACAAATATGTATCTCACTTACATGAACACAGGTGAACAAAGAGAGCGTGGAATTGAATTATTAGAGTTAAAACAACACTATCAAAAGGCCGGTTTTGCGGTAACAGATAAAGAATTACCTGACTATTTACCGCTTCTACTTGAGTTTCTTGCAAACGCCAAAGAAGAAGATAGTGAACCGATTATGAGTAAATACACAAAAAATATACAAGCATTACACGGGCAGTTAAAAGAAGCAAATTGTATGTACGAACCAATTCTTGCTGCTATTCTCCTCGCTATCGATGCCTGGGGCGTACAAGCGAATTAGAAAGGAGTGTCGTCAAAATGATGGATCGATTTTTATGGGTACTGTTTCCCTATATCATTTTCGCAATCTTTATCGGTGGACACATTTTCAGATACAACTATGATCAATTTGGCTGGACATCAAAATCTAGCGAACTATTAGAGAAGAACATGCTCCGAATCGGCAGTTTGCTCTTTCACTTTGGCATTATGTTCGTAATCGGTGGACATATCATGGGAATATTAATACCAGAATCTATATATACCTCTTTTGGTATTTCTGAGCATATGTATCATATGGTTGCTATCGGTTTCGGTCTTCCTGCTGGAATCGCTTCTATTGTCGGATTAGTGATTTTAATGTACCGCCGCTTTACAGTGAAACGTATTATCGCAACAAGTACAAAAGGAGATTATGTGGCCCTCGTCCTCTTGTTCATCGTAATGTTAGCAGGTCTATCTTCTACATTTTTAAATATTGATGCAAAAGGATTTGATTATCGTACAACAATTGGCCCATGGTTCCGCAGCCTCTTTATTTTCCAACCGAAAGCGGAGTATATGGCAGAAGTACCTCTTTGGTTTAAAATTCATATCATTGCAGCGATGGGACTCTTTGCAACATGGCCATTTACAAGACTTGTACATGTATTTAGCGTTCCTGTGAAATATTTACGACGCAGTTATGTCATTTATCGTAAAAGACAGCCTGTCGGATCTAGCAAAATAAAAATGTAATAAAAACAGCACCTATCTCATTTTCCAATGATTAGGTGCTGCTTTCTTATTTAATCTTTCACTTTTACTTTTACTTTTTTAAATCCGCCATAGCTTCCATTTCTTCTAGTTCATACTGATACGTTAATACATGCTGACCTGATGGGATTCCCCATGCCGTGCTACCGCCTTGATTTGTTGAAATATTTAAGTATACTTTATTATTTTTTAATGTAAATTCAATTTTACCAGAATGTCCCCATCCATCATCATCAAAATGCAAGACCGCTTTATTATTTGTAAATGTTACAACTCCACTAGCTTCAGCATATCTTGTCCCCTGACTTGCCATGTATCCTACTCCAACTGATGCCTCATTTTCAGATATGAAATAAATCCCTGCACTTAGAACAGTCGGAATGTCTCTCCAATCTTCTACATCTGATACATCCACATTACTCCAACTTCCTTCGTATTGTGAAAGATTATCTGTATGTACAGCATTCGGATTCCAAACACCGTTACTTTCTAAGAAATACCACTTTCCATTATCCTGAATCCAACCCGTTTGCATTGCTCCGCTTCCGCTCATGTAGTACCAAGCACCACCGATTTGTTGCCAACCTGTTTGCATTGCTCCACTTCCATTGAAGTAATACCATACGCCGCTGATTGACTGCCAGTTTGTTTGCATTGCCCCGTTGTTATTGAAATAGTACCATGCTCCATTAATTGACTGCCAGTTTGTTTGCATTGCTCCATTGCTATTGAAATAGTACCATGCTCCATTAATTGACTGCCAGTTTGTTTGCATTGCTCCGTTGCTATTGAAATAGTACCATGCTCCATTAATTGACTGCCAGTTTGTTTGCATCGCTCCGTTGCTATTGAAATAGTACCATGCTCCATTAATTGACTGCCAGTTTGTTTGCATTGCTCCGTTGCTATTGAAATAGTACCATACGCCACCAATTTGCTGCCAACCTGTTTGCATTGCTCCACTTCCATTGAAGTAGTACCATACACCGCTAATTTGTTTCCAACCGGTTTGCTTCACACCATTTGCATTGTAGTAATTCCATACAGATCCATTTTTTTGCCAACCTGTCTGCCCTGTTTGATCCTGTTTCATCTTACCGTTAGCACCAATTATATGACCATCAATTGTTGTATTTACTGCCATTTGGCCATTATTGTAAAAATAGTACCATGCACCATTAATTTCCTTCCAGCTTTTCGCTTTCGTTCCACTTTGATCATAGAAGTACCACTTTCCATTCTCTTGTTTCCAATTGTTATGATAATGATATTCTCCTGTTGCAAGTCCATACTTTCCACAGTTTGTGCGGCAAGTATGTCCACCATTTTTATCCAATCCACCAGGACTCGCATAAGCAGCTGTCGTTGATCCCATCACAGTTAGACCCACTGCCATCGCTAAAATTTTCATATTATTACCCATAAATCCCCATCCCCTTTTCTCCCTATCTATGTCTCTATCAAGCACTATTATATGATAACTGAATGATATTAATAAAGATTATTTTTTATATATTAGGCCATCCTATTCTTTATCTATTGAATGATTTCTCTAAAAAATTATCCGATTATAACAATAACTTCTTTGTCAAAAATGATGTGGACGAGGTACCTTGTCTGTCTCGTCTACCTTTCATATTACAAAGTAGTAGTTTTCACCAATTGTATTTCCCATTTTTAACACAACGGATTCTACTTGTTGCTTAACATCAAAACAAATTTGCGCAATATCTAAAAATCGTTGCGAGTATCCTCTCATGTCGTTATCCTGTTTTCCTTGTAAACGAAGCAGAAGAAAACGATGATATGTTATAAGTATGTGAAAAACCCCCTGCTTTTGGCAGGAGGTTTTCCTATAAACCTGGCGCTGAATCAAAATCATCTGTATTCGGAACAGCTTGCATAGTACCAACTTGGCTCACACTTGGACCATTATTTGTATCAGTTCCTGCTGGTGTCCCTCTCGTATATGTTGTTGTTACCGTATCCCCTGGCTGTAAACAAAGCTTCGTTGTTGTTCCAATTACTGTAACAACATCAATACAAGTTGGTCCGGATGCTCCACTATATGTCTTTGATGCGGTAAATGAAGCATCCTTTAAATTATCTCCTGTAAATAAATTTCCATAGTTATTTACAATCACAAATTCTTTAATATTTGCCGGCATTACCAATCAACCTTCCTTTACGAACCTAATGTTAATTCACTCGTTTCTAACGGAGGAATAAATACAGTCCCCCTTGGTACCTCTGCTGGCATGCGTTTCCCATTCAAGAAAGTAGCAACACTAGAGCCACCAGATCCAGCATATATTTTCGCTACAGCAAATGGTTCGATACTATAACAATCGCCTACATTTACCGCTCCTCGATTATTTATAATTTTTATTTTACGAAGAAATGCGCTCATAAGTCCTCCCCTTTAAGAAATTGATTTCTTTGTACACTGTATGCAAAAGAAAAAAACTTGAAACAAACACGTTTCAAGTTTTTAGAATGAATTATTGAATTTCACCTTCATATTGCAGCATACCGCCGATCATATTCACAGTTTTAAAGCCTTGCTCATTTAAATAATGGCATACATTTTCACTGCGCATTCCTGATCTACAAATAAAAATATATTCATTTTCTTTATCAAAGAAATCTACTTTGTTCGGGATATCCCCCATTTTAATATGTACAGCTTCTGGAATTTTCCCTTGTGCTACTTCCTCATCTTCACGTACATCTACTAAAAATAACGTTTCTCCATTTTCTAAACGCTTTTGTACTTCTTCTGTTGTAATTGTTTTTACTTCAGTCATCTTCACAATTCCTCCTTATATACAATAAAACTTTAAGCAATCATTTTTTAGCAATCTATCCATCACCAATTTTAGCATGCAAAAGTACGAACGCAAAGAATCGAAGCTTCTCATATTTTTATTTTTTTCAACACAATTGTAAATGAATCTATTTACAAATCCAGCTTTTACATTGTATCCTCAATATACTTGTTTTACGAAAGGAGTCGATCGACATGACACTTTTTCTTTTCATTATAGGTCTCATTTTTTTAATTCTCGCTATCATTTCACTTGGTATATTTAATAAAAGAAAACCTACACCATCTTCTCAAGAGCGATCATTCATTTATTTATTACTTAGTATAGCTTGTCTTGGAATATGTATTGCTACATACGTCTTCCGTTTAAAAATTTTCTAAAAAGGTGCTTGCTTAACCGCTCGCACTTTTTTCACACCTTGTTATATATTGAAGAACAAAAGAAAGCTTGCACTCGCTTTCTCCTTTTGGTTTCACTTGGCATGGGGCTCAAAAAGGCACTGACCTCTTCTAACTAAAAAAGAGTTGGTTTTTATGCATTTTCAATTTACAGAAACCCTTCTCTTCAAAAACTCATTCACTTTCTTTTCAAATAAATGAACATCTAATACACCGGCCATATGGCCATTTATACTTTCAATCTCATAAACTTCTGCATACTTTCCTTGTTTCTGAAGCATCTCGACCATTTTATAATTATAGCGAGCAGGTTGCAGTAAGTCTTGTTTGCATGGAATCATAAGCACATCTGCCTCTATTTGTGAAATTGCTTCTTCTAAAGAAGAAAAACCGCGTGCAATATCATGTAATAATGTTGCTTTTGCTGTATACATCCATGAATTTGCATCAACAAAAGCGATGTTTTGAAGTGTTAATGTATCTATATTTTGTTCAAATGATGTCTGCACTGCAAAACTCTCATAATCTGCGGTTTCTATGCTATTACGCGGAAATGTCGTTTCATAATAATGAGCATCAAATGCATTTATAAACATCATCTTACCAGCCAAATGTAACCCTTTCGTTGGTTGTTCTTCTCCATAATTTCCACCATTCCAATTTGGATCTAATTGAATAGCTTCAATCGCATTTTGCAATACATTCACCGATGTCACAACCGGATTTTGCGGGTTTGTAATGACACCAATCATTCTTTCTATCATATGCGAATAATGAACAGCCCACTGCTGCGCAATCATTCCACCAGCTGATGGGCCTATGACAGCATGCAGTCTTGTAATTCCCATTGCCTTCACTAATTCGTATTGCACACGTGCTACATCTAAAAATGTAAATACCGGAAATTCCATTCCATATTCGAATCCTGTTATTGGATTAATCGACTTTGGACCTGTTGTAATCACATAAGGATTTTTCACTTGCACATTACAAATGTTGTCGGTACATATGACAAAATAGTGGTCTGTATCAATTGCTTTCCCCGGCCCAATCAGTCCATCCCACCAACCAGGAATGAGATCTTGTTCCGTATATTTTCCTGCCGCATGGCTCGTTGCACTAAAATAATGACAGACTAAAATCACATTTGATTTTTCTTTATTTAACTTACCGTACGTTTCATATCCAATCTGAACAGGAAGCTTTCTGCCATTTTCAAATGTGAATTCTTTCAAATGAAAGCTTTCCTTTTTCACTTGTAGCATAAATTTCCCCTCCATTGTAAATACGTCATTATGTATCAATCTTCCATAACAAATCGATTCCGTTTATCAAAACAATTATACGTTTCCAAAAGAAACCCTTCTTTTAACAAAAAGGATTTTCGTTCCCCCCTTAAACATGTGCATAATATACAAAATAAACCACAAACTAACATTATCTTACATAAATTAAAGAGGGACTACTTATGATATGGAAATGGTTTAGAAAGGAAAAAAAATCAAATAAAACAGGCTTAGAAGAGCAACATCAAACTACTGAAAAAGAGGAGCAAACACAAGGAAAGCAACACCAAGCTGCTCAAACTGCTAAACAAGACACTCAAATACAAAATAAACAACATCAAGCTACTCAAACGACTAAACAAGACGCGCAAATACAAAGCAGGCAACATCAAGCTGCTAAACAAGATATACAAACACAAAACAAGCAACATCAAGCTGCTAAACGAGACACGCATACACAAAGCAAACAACATCAAGTTGCTAAACAAGATATACAAACACAAACACAAAACAAGCAACATCAAGTTGCTCAAACTGCTAAACAACAGGAGCACATACAAAACAAACAACATCAAGCTACTCAAATTACTAAACAAGACACTCATGCACAAAGTAATAATATCAATAGCATTTATGATTTCAGTAAACCTGAGAAAGAAAAAATTCACTCTCTGCAAGATTTATTAGAAAACCTAAAAGCATCTAGTGATTTTGTTAGTTATCATACGTCAGATGATGAAACAATGCCATACTGGATCTCCTATTATCGTCCATCACTTGATGGAGAAAAGCTGCAAAAATATTTAATGCCTGCTTTACTAGAGCGTACCTGCTCTACATTAGAAGAATTAAAAGAACATATTCCAATGAGCGGAATTACAATTACAAATGATCTCCAAAAAATTGAGGATATGGTTTTAAAAGGACACGCTATCGTACAGTTACATAAACAAGATCAAAAGTGTATCTTAGCAAATATTACAATTGATAATTATCGGGCGCCATCTATTCCATTAAATGAATCGACAGTTATTGGTCCACAAGAGGGATTTGTAGAAGATATTGATACCAATATTAACTTAGTACGTAAACGCCTTCCAGTGTTAGCACTACAAACAAAGGAAGTTATCATTGGAACATTCTCTAAAACAAAAGTTGTCATCATGTATTTAGAGAATCTTGCTGAAAAAGACAGTGTGGATTATTTAGAAGAATCACTTCGTGCAATTGAATACGATCAAATTAACGACAGCTCCTATATCCAAGAATTGATGGGAGAAAAATCTATTTTCCCGCTATTTATTAATACAGAGCGTACGGACCGAGTAACAACGGCACTAATCGATGGAAAAATTGCTATTTTTACGGATGGTTCACCAAGCGTCTTACTTACTCCTGTTTCATACTTTGATTTTTTTGTTTCGCCAGAGGATTATAACGTATCTTGGCTATACGCTACGTTCTCAAGATTTTTACGTCTCATCGCTGTTTTATTTTCTATCTGCGCAACACCTCTATATGTTGCCATTTTAAGTTACCATTACGAATTAATTCCGAGCGATCTACTCGAAACATTAATTTTATCAAGAGCACAGGTTCCATTTCCTCCCTTAATAGAAGCTCTCTTTTTAGAACTTGCTATTGATTTGCTGAGGGAAGCTGGAGCTAGACTTCCAATGAAAGTAGGACAAACACTCGGTATTGTAGGCGGTATTGTAATTGGACAAGCATCAGTAGAAGCAGGTCTCACAAGTAATATTTTATTAATCATTGTTGCATTATCTGCGTTAGCTTCCTTTATCACGCCAATTTACAAAATGGGAAATGCAATTCGTTTACTACGATTTCCATTCCTTTTATTTGCAGAATTAGGTGGGCTATTAGGCATTTCACTTGGATTTATCTTTTTATTTACACATCTATTCAGGCTGTCTTCTTTACGAAAACCATACGCGCTCTTTTATCCAGCAAGGCAACAAGCATTAAAAGACTCTTGGATTCGATTTCCGTTATCTATGATTGATACAAGAGATATTCAAGCAAGGCCACAACACGTAAAAAAATCAGCAAATGGGATTTCAACAAAACATACATCTGATTTTGATGAATAAAAAAGCGAGGTGCATATATGAGTAAAGTCAAAACAAAATATCAAATATCTCCTATCTTTGTTTTCTTTTTAGTTCATAGTGCACAATTCGGTGCTGGCGTTCTCGGATTTGCCCGAATTATCGCGAAGGCGGCTGGATACGATGGGTGGATAGGCGTTCTTATAACTGGCATGATCATTCATCTTCTCGTTTGGATGATATATTACTTATTAAAGAATACAGAAGGAAACATAATAGACCTTCATCAGCAAACCTTTGGAAAATGGTTTGGTAATGCTATTAACATTGTATTCATGCTTTATTTTCTTCTTGTAAGTATATCTGTTGTCCGAACGTATGTTGAGATTATTCAGGTGTGGATGTTTCCTACCGCTTCTACTTGGATGCTAACAATCTTTTTTTGCTTATTAAGTTATTACATCATTTCATCAGGATTCCGCGTCATTACTGGTATCTGTGTAATTTCTGTCGGCGGGACTCTCGGTTATATTTTCCTTAGCTGTTTTATGTTGAAATACGCACATTGGGAAAATTTGCTTCCAATTTTTTCTCATTCTTTCGGAAATATTCTACAAGCATCTCAATTATCAATTTATAGTATGACAGGCTTTGAAATTCTTCTTATGATCTACCCATTTGTGAAAAGTCCTGAAAAATCTCATAAATATGCACAATACGGAGCTTTATTTTCTAACATTTTGTATTTATTTAGTACGGTGTTAGCATTCGCTTTTTTTAGTGAAAAACAATTATTAAAAACGATTTGGTCTCAGTTGGCGATGACACAAGTTATTAAATTACCTTTTATCGAACGTTTAGAGTATATTGCAATCTCAGGCTATGCTCTTGTCATTATTACGAGTTTTCTTCTTCCTTTGTGGGCTGCTACAAGGGGAACGCACGAAATTTTTCATGTGAAGCAAAAATATGTTTTACTTTCTTTCATGTTCATTACAATTATTGTGTCGCAACTTTTAACAAACAGGCATGATATTAACGATTTCATTAGTCATTCTTCAAAAGTTAGCCTTTGGCTTATCTATGTGTATATCCCAATCTTATTTCTTATTGTGTGGGTGAAAAGAAGATGGAAAAAATCAAGAAAAAACTAATGCTCCTTTTTTGTATTTGTCTGCTCAGTCTAACTGGCTGCTTACAAAAAAATATCATTGATGACGTACATTTAATTCAAGGTGCTGTTTTTGATTCAGCAAAAGATGATAAAGTAAAAGTAACTTTTGTTTGTCCGGTACAGCAAAAAGGGAATAAAGTACAAGTCTTTGAAGGAATCGGTAATGCTGTTAAACAGGTAAAATCTGATACTTCTTTAGAGTCTTCTCAACCATTTGTAAGCGGACAAATGCGTATTGCTCTATTTACTACAAAAATTGCAAAAAAAGGATTATCTACTACCTTTGATACATTGCTTCGCGATGTAACGATCGGGAACTCATTATATGTTGGATTATTAGAAGGGAATGGCCTTGAGCTATTAACAGGAAAATATACAACTTCCGCTAATGTAGCGATTTATATAAAGAAACTGTTGGAGCATAGCATGAAAACTGGTCCTGTACCAACTGATAACCTATATTTAGGAGCATTCCGATATTATCGAGATGGCCAAGACTACTTTATTCCTGTTCTCAAAAAAAGCAAAGATAAAATCAAAATTACTGGTATCGCTCTTTTCAAGAAAGATAAATATATCGGAAAAATTGATCAACAAGATATGTTTATTTTTAAAGGATTATTAGAAAAGCACCGATTGGACTCACACGAATTTAAAAGTAATGATGGGTATGTAATGATTAATAATATACGTTCCAAACCAACATACATTGTAAATATAAAAGATGGAAAACCTTCCTTTCTAATTAAAATAAAAATGGATGCACGCATTTTAGAACTTTCAAAACAAATAAATCTAGATAATAAAAAGAACACACAAAAAATAGCAAAAGAAGTGGAAAAACAACTAGATGCCAAAGCTGCAAAACTGATTAAAAAATTTAAATCTCTAGATGTTGATCCACTTGGACTTGGAGCTAAATATAGACAACACTATCGACCGTTCAAATTAGATGAATGGAAAAAAATGTATAAAGATGTTCCCGTTACAGTAAAGTATAAAGTTGATATTACAAACTCAGGTGTAATCGAATAATGTGAAATATTGCTTTCTCAAAATGTAAGATTATGATTGAACTCCTCTCTCCGGCATGGTACAACGGAGAGAGGAGTTTTTAAATTACTTACAGAGAGAAAAAAGATATTTACGGGGGAGCTTATGTCTAAAAAGTTAGTAAAACCTATTTTAAATGGTATTCTGTTTCTCGGCGTCTTTTTATTTGCTCATACATACTTAAAAAATGTTTCATTTGTGCGTTATTTACTTGTTGTCGTACCCATGCTACTTGTGGGGATGTTTGGGATTGATCTTGTTTTGTCATTTTTAATAAAGAAAGAGGAATAGGGAGGAACATCTTATGAATAAGATGTTCCTCCCTATTTATGTTACAATGAAACTCGGCACAAAACGAGAAAGGATGAAACAACATGACAAACGAAAAGGGTTTAGATAAAGGATATGAACTTGTTGCAAAAATGCACGAAGTATTTGGACATCCTGTTACAGATGTACCAACAAAATTGACGGAAGAGCGTGCAAAAATTCGTGCAAGCTTTATGCAAGAAGAATTAGAAGAATTTTTAGAGGCAAGTACCGTAGAAGATCAATACGATGCATTAATTGACCTTATTTATTTCGCATTTGGAACATTTGCAGAAATGGGAGTTCGTCCTGATAAAGGCTTTGAAATTGTAAACAATGCCAATATGGCAAAACTATTCCCAGATGGAAAACCACGCTTCCGTGAAGGCGATGGAAAAATTTTAAAACCAGAAGGCTGGCAAGCACCAGAACCACAATTACGTGCTGAAATTGAGCGCCAACGTCAAGAAGCATTAGCAAAAGTAGGGAAATAAATAGCTCGGTTACTTCTATTTTTGTGTCTTATTTTATCGAGCAGTCGATATACTCTAAAAGCGCCGGTATATGATGAAAAGGAGCTATCTTTCTGTACAGATAGCTCCTTTTTGCTTATTTTTTCTTTTTCTCTACCGGTTGGCTTTGTTTAGCGAAATTAGATGAATCATCGAAATTCGGTTGCTTTTTACCAGCATTATTACTTCTGCCTTTTCCCATATGTACACCCCCTCTACTACTTACTATTCCCAAAATAAAAAATCACCTTGCTTCCAAGAGAATTTTTTAATATGTTCTTTTATCCCATTAATGACCAATGTGTCCTGCTTGCTCCTGCTGTTCCTGCTGTTCCTGCTGTTCCCGTAACACTTCCTGCACTTCCCGCCCCACCATACCATATTTGATGTTGTGGATGATGTTGATTGTGGTGCTGGTGGTGACCGTGATGGTGATGGTGACCAGGGTGATAGTGGTGACCATGTATCATTTGAGGAGACGTACCTACTCCGCCTACAAAAACAGGAGCAATACTACCAAATCCTGGTTGTGTCCCCACAGGTGTAGGAAAGGTGGTTGGTGCTCCTACGGGAACTCCGCCTACAAATGTTGGCATTCCTGTTTGCATACCCGCTACAGATGTAGGAGATCCTCCTGGTCCTCCGCCCATCCATGCATGCCACCATATCCTTGTTGCCCATGTCCTCCCATTTGCATCATCTGTGCATAACCATCCGTCTTACCTGGCATAAAACCGTGCGGTGCATTATTGCCCATCCCTTTCATTTCTTTCACCTCTTCTTCACAATTTAGCCTACCTTTTTTATCATATTTCACATGGAAGAATAGGTGTTTGTCTATGCCTGAATCCCGCTCTTTTTTCAATTGCCTCAAAAAAAGAGCAGCCCTCTCATGAGGACTGCTCTTTCGTATTAGTTTGCAACGATATTAACAAGTTTTCCAGGAACAACAATTACTTTACGTACTGTTTTCCCTTCAATTTGTTCTTTAACTGCTTGGATAGCAAGTTGTTCCATTTCTTCTTTTGATGCGTCTTTTTTCATTGTTAGTTTTGCACGAACTTTACCCATAACTTGAACAACGATTTCAACTTCATCTTCTACAAGTTTAGACTCATCAAATGTTGGCCAGCTTGCATATGTGATTGTTTCATTGTATCCAAGTTTGCTCCAAAGTTCTTCCCCGATGTGAGGTGCAACTGGCGCAATCATTTTTACGAAACCTTCTACATATTCTTTCGGAAGTGTTTCAGCTTTGTATGCATCGTTGATGAATACCATCATTTGAGAAATCGCTGTATTAAAGCGAAGCTCTGCATAGTCTTCTGTTACTTTCTTCACTGTTTGGTGGTAAGCTTTTTCAAGCTCTTTATTTGGTGCATCAGTAATTTTTTCACTTAATTCACCGTTATCTTGAACAAATAGACGCCATACGCGGTCTAGGAAACGACGAGCTCCGTCAAGACCATTTTCAGACCAAGCGATTGAAGCATCTAATGGTCCCATGAACATTTCGTATAGACGAAGTGTATCTGCCCCATGGCTTGCTACGATGTCATCAGGGTTTACAACGTTACCTTTTGATTTACTCATTTTCTCGTTGTTTTCACCTAAGATCATACCTTGGTTAAATAGTTGTTGGAACGGCTCTTTCGTTGGAACTACACCAATATCATATAATACTTTATGCCAGAAACGAGCATATAGTAAGTGAAGTACAGCGTGCTCTGCTCCGCCGATATAAATGTCAACTGGAAGCCATTGTTTTACTTTTTCAGGATCTACAAGTGCTTCGCTGTTGTTTGGATCAATGTAGCGTAGGTAGTACCAGCAGCTACCAGCCCATTGTGGCATTGTATTTGTTTCACGACGACCTTTTTTACCAGTTTCAGGATCAACAACATTTACCCATTCTTCAATGTTTGCAAGTGGTGATTCACCTGTTCCAGATGGACGAATGTTATCTGTTTTCGGAAGAACTAATGGTAATTCTTCTTCTTTCACAGCTGTCATTGTGCCATCTTCCCAATGGATAACTGGAATTGGCTCACCCCAGTAACGTTGACGGCTAAATAACCAATCACGTAGACGGTACGTTACTTTTTGATTTCCTGCGCTTGTTACCTCAAGCCATTCAATCATTTTTGCAATTGCTTCTTCTTTATTTAATCCATCAAGAAACGCTGAGTTTACGTGTGCACCATCACCTGTGTACACTTCTTTCGTAATGTCTCCGCCTTTTACAACTTCCTTCATCGGAAGGTTGAATACTGATGCGAATTCATAATCACGCTCATCGTGAGCTGGAACTGCCATTACAGCACCTGTTCCGTAAGTCGCAAGAACGTAATCAGCGATCCAGATTGGTAATTTCTCACCATTTACTGGGTTAACTGCGTAAGCACCAGTGAATACACCAGTTTTCTCTTTCGCAAGTTCTGTACGCTCTAGATCACTCTTCATTTTTACAGAATTAATGTAAGCTTCTACAGCTTCTTTTTGCTCTGCAGTTGTAATTTCTGCAACAAGTGCATGCTCTGGAGCAAGTACACAGTATGTTGCACCAAATAATGTATCAGGGCGCGTTGTGAAAACTGTGAATTTTTCGTCTGTACCATCAATATTGAAGTGTACTTCTGCACCTTCAGAACGACCAATCCAGTTGCGCTGCATGTCTTTTAAGCTTTCTGGCCAATCAAGATCTTCTAGATCTTCTAATAGACGATCTCCGTAAGCTGTGATTTTTAACATCCACTGTTTCATCGGACGACGTTCAACAGGATGTCCACCGCGCTCACTCTTGCCGTCGATTACTTCTTCATTCGCAAGTACTGTACCAAGTGCTGGGCACCAGTTTACAGGTACTTCATCAACGTAAGCTAAACCTTTTTCAAATAGTTTTAAGAAAATCCATTGCGTCCACTTATAGTAGTTTGGATCTGTTGTATTTACTTCACGATCCCAATCGTAAGAGAAACCTAGTGACTTAATTTGATTACGGAACGTGTTAATATTTTTCTCTGTAAATTCAGCTGGGCTGTTTCCAGTATCAAGTGCATATTGCTCTGCTGGAAGACCAAATGCATCCCATCCCATTGGATGAAGAACGTTATATCCTTGCATACGTTTCATACGAGATAAAATATCCGTTGCTGTATACCCTTCTGGATGTCCTACATGCAATCCTGCACCTGATGGATATGGGAACATATCTAGTGCATAAAATTTTGGTTTTTCTGTCTCATCTGGCGTGCGGAATGTTTTATTCTCTTCCCAATACACTTGCCACTTCTTCTCAATTTCTTGATGATTAAAGCTCATGAGATATCCTCCATTCAAATTGTATTTATTTTCACCGCCTAAAATACAAAAAACCTCTCATCCCTAGAAAGGGACGAGAGGTTGTAGATTCCCGCGGTACCACCCTAAATTAATGTAATAAAAGATGTTTATAACGTCCGGTAAAGATCGCTAAACAAGCATCCATATATACATTCGCTTAGATCCGTAACGTGGATGAACGGCAATTGCTACTTTGGTTCACAACTGCAACTCAAAGGCGAGTTCATAACGAAACGTGGATTGACTTGCACCAACCGTCAATTCTCTAAACCAGTTTCTATTACTACTACTCCTTCTCACTGTTATTACATATGAGTTAATTTAAATATATTCTAAAACAAGTTACATGTTCCGTCAAACTAAACTGCAATTTTTTCTTCTACTGTTTCTTCGACCTTTACTCGTTTATCATACATACGCGTTGCGATAAACGCTACTACAAGCATTACCATGATTGCGATAAACAATACTTCCATATTGTATAAGTCAACAATCGCTCCACCAACAACTGGTCCAAACATTTTCCCAACAGTCGCTGCACTATTTACAACACCTTGATAAAAACCGAGCTTATCATTTGGCGCAAGAATGTTTGCAATCGTTGGAACAGCTGGCCATACGAATAACTCACCAATTGTTAATGTCACCATTGCAACGAGGAACATTGTAAATTGCTGTGCTTGACTAAGCACGATAAATGACACTGCAAAAATACCGATTCCGATCATAATTTGTTGCTTTAAAGAACGCTTCATTGCGCGAATAATCATACTTACAAGTGGCTGCGCACAAACAATCATCGCTCCGTTTATCGTCCATAATAAGCTGTAATGACGAAGGCTAATATTTAATTCCTGCATATGTGTCGCAATCGCGCCTTGCCATTGTACATATGTAACCCAGCATAAAGCATATGCTACACATACGATAAGAAGCGCCTTGAACCCTGGTGTAAGTGACCAACCTTTTTTCGTTTCGACCTTTGTTTGTACACTTTGTTCTTTTTTGTCTTCCATACCGCGGAATCCAATAAAAGCAATTAAGAAGAAAATAAAGTATAAAATAAAGTTTGCTAAGAAAATATAATCAAAACGATAAGAAGCAACTAAACCACCGCACGCTGTACCAACAGCAATCCCAACGTTTTGCCCAACGTACATCGCATTAAACGCTCTTCTTCCGCCCTCTGGCCAAACCGTACCCACCATCGCATACATCGATGGAAAGACCATTCCAGAACCGAATCCGATTAACGCAAGCCATACCACATAAAATGGCCACCCATGGAAGAATACAAGGCCTAATATTGATAATAGTGTAATCACAATTCCAACTAAAATTGACTTATATCCACCCCACTTATCAAATAAAACACCGCCGAGTAAATTTCCGATTACTCCTGTTAACGAGTTAATCATCAACACCATTCCGGCTACAGATAGAGACTTTCCTAAATGATCATGTAAATAAATTGTATTAAAAGGCCATAAAAAAGAAGCACCCGTGACATTAATAATCATCCCAGCTACTAATAGCCATACTTTCTTTGGCATAGTTCCCCCTCCTATTCTGTTGTTTTTCGTTCTTATATAACAGTAAAATTGTAGTCGTTTTTATATAGGAAGGCAACTGATTAATAGTTGGTGAAATTCAGATAATAGTACCTACAACAAAACCCGCCTCTGCGTAGAGAGACGGATTTCTTTTTAACGCTTTTTCTTTTCTTTTACATAATCTATATAAACCAAAACAGCTACAAAAATAAAACTTATACTAACAATCCGGAAGATCATCTCTAAACTTACCCATTTCGCTACAATTCCTAATACAAATGCACTAACCCCAACGCCAACATCAAAACTTGAAAAGAAGGTTGCATTTGCCGCTCCGCTTTTTTCTGCGCTAACCTTTTGCACCGCCCACGTTTGTAAACAAGGCATAACCGTTCCGTAACCTGCTCCAAATAAAATCGCTGCAATAATAAGATATAAATTATTTGTCGCATAAGATAACATAACAAACGATAGAAATCCTAATATTGCTGAGACGATAATAATCGACCAAGGCCCTTTTTTATCGTACCATTTTCCCGTAAACGGACGTAGTAAAGTGGAAACAATTGCATTAACTAAGAAGAATAGAAAGATGTGATCTAATCCTTTTTGTTTTCCAAAAAGAACTAAAAAAGTGAGAATCGCTCCAAAACCGAGTGTTGTAATAACTGCTAGTAACGCTTGAAACCATACTTCTTTTTCGAAAATCATCTCAAAAAAGCGAAATGGTTGTTTCTCACGTTTTACAGGAGTAGGAGCATGAACAAATAAAAGCATAATAGTTGCTAGTAAACTAAGCGTTACTGACGACAAAATTAAAATCTCAAAAGAAAAAGTATTGTAAATAAAAATCCCTATACTTGACGCAATAATAGCTCCGACTGTTGTAGAAACAGAAAAATATCCCATTCCTTCTCCTAATCGCGCCTTAGGAATTAACTCCACAGCCATTGTACTGTTAGCAGTTGTTGATACGCCCCATGCAGCACCATGAAAAATCCGTACAAATAAAAACAGCCATACCATATTAAGAAACGGATATATACATGTAATGCTTAGTAAAGCTACACTTGCACCAATCGCCAAGCTTTTCCCTTTATTATCGATTAAATAGTATCCTACTAATGGTCTAATGAATACGGCACCTATCGTAAATAACGTTGTTACTAAACCTACTTGAGCAGAAGATGTATTCATACTTATTAAGTAGGCTGGCAAAACAGGGAGTATCATCTCAAACCCGATAAATATAAAAAAATTACTAAGAAATAAACAAATAAATGATCGATTCAATATTTTTTGATTTTCCATATCATGATTCCTCGCTTCTAAATTGTTTTTTAACTTAGAAGCGACCAGATCACTGAAACGTTTTTCAATCGTCTTAGTCTTTTAGCCAATTGAATCACCCTCTCTCGTTCACATTACAATCTATATCAAAATATCGTTTTAACCCCAAATAAAAATCCCGTATTAAAATAACACTTTTAATACAGGATTTTACTTTATATAATCATTTTTGGCAACTTCCTTTAGTATCCATTTAAGAATGAGCAACCTACCCAATTTAAGGTTTTTTGAAAAACTTCTATAACACTGGAATCGTTCCCTTACAAAAATCATCTAACTTCTTTTTTCCGTTTTGCACTTTCTTTAGAGCTCCATTTAAATATTTTGTCCAATAGAGAATATATTCTCGCAGATTCCTTCGTTAGTAAAGGTCCTAACGATGCCAATATTAAAACATATAAAGCTGAAAATGGTTTAATTGTTGCCATTAAGCCACCAGCTATTCCAATATTAGCGACAATAATGGAGAATTCTCCGCGTGATACAAGAGTTAACCCGATATTCGTAGAAGCCTTATGTGATAACCCGGCTTTACGACCAGCAATCATACCAGCTGTAAAGTTACCGATAATCGTTATCAAAACCGCTCCTAAAGTTAGCCAAACAGCTCCACCTAACGAAAAAGGATCTATACTTAAACCGAAGCTGAAGAAGAATATAGCTCCAAAGAAATCACGAAACGGAACGACAAGATGCTCAATGCGGTCACTATGCTCTGTTTCAGAAAAGACAAGTCCTAATAATAAAGCACCAATCGCCTCAGCAACATGGATTGTTTCTGAGAATCCAGCGACGAAGAATAAAATAGCGAATATTACGATAATAAAGATTTCATTAGACGAAATATCCAGCACTTTATTCAAGAACGGCGTAGCTGTTCTTGCAATCACAAAGAATAGCAACATGTATCCTAATGCAATTAAAACAGATATCAGAGCTCCTACAAATGAAGTCGCACCTCCGAGTACTAAGCCTGAAACGACAGATAAATATACTGCTAAAAAGATATCATCAAACATAATGATCCCTAATATTAGCTCTGTTTCTTTATTACCTGTTCTTCTTAAATCAACAATTACTTTCGCTACAATTGCACTTGA
>NZ_JAHCDO010000034.1:0-37723 GCF_050768835.1 Bacillus pfraonensis
AAAAAAAAACCACTGATTAAAGTTTCACTTTATTCTCCGTTCACATGAGAAAATGTATTCGATAGCTTTTGCAGTGCATGCGCTAAATCTAGGGCAATATCCTCCCACGCTTCCAATCCAACAGACAGGCGTATTAAATTATCAGAAATACCCATTTCATGGCGAACCTCTGCCGGAATAACAGCATGTGTCATCGTTGCTGGATGCTGCACTAACGTCTCTGTATCTCCAAGGCTCACCGCAATTGTAATAAAATTCAACTCATTCATAAATGCCTGCGCTTCTTCTTTTCCACCTTTAATCGTAAATGAAATCACGCCACCCCCGCGCTTCATTTGGGAAGATGCGATTTCTCCTTCTGGATACCATACCGATTCAATACTTTCGTGATGTTTCAAAAACTCTACCACTTTTTCTGCATTATCACAGTGCCGATCCATTCTTACAGCTAACGTCTTTAAACCACGAAGCAAGAGCCATGCATCAAAAGGCGCCATAATTCCGCCAATATCTTTTCGAATCGGACGAATTTGTTCAGCTAGCTCCTTCGTTTTACAAATCGTCACACCCGCAACAACGTCTCCATGCCCACCAATATATTTTGTCGCACTATGGAGAACAACATCACACCCGAGTGTAAGAGGCGTTTGTAAATAAGGTGAGCAAAATGTATTATCGACAATGACAAGCAGTTCATTTTGTTTTGCCACTTTGATAACCTTTTCTAAATCGATGAGCTTCATTGTCGGATTAATTGGCGTTTCAACAAATATCAATTTTGTATTCGGACGAATTTTTTCCTGAATCTCTTCTTCTGTTTCCATATCACATAATGAATGTGTAATCATAAATTTCTCCTCTAGTACTTCTAAAAAACCGTACGTACATCCATACAAACCATTCGAGCAAATAATATGATCTCCAGCACGTAAAAATGCGAGAAGTGTCGCCGAGATCGCTGCCATTCCAGAACCGAACGCTAGCGCCGATTCTCCTCCTTCTAAAACAGCCATACGCTCCTCAAACAATTCCACAGTCGGATTTCCAAGTCTTGAATAAATGTAAGATGGATCCTGCCCAGCGAAACTTGCTTCGCCTTGCTGCGCTGTTTCAAATGTATACGTTGAAGTTTGAAATAGCGGTGGTGTTAAACTCCCTTTGTGCATTTTAGAATCATACCCGTGATGAATAAGTGCTGTTTCTATCTGTTTCTTTTTCATACAAACATCCCCCTTATACTTCTATAATATGTAAGCGTTTTCTCTCTGTTGCTATCCTTTCTTTCATACTGTTTCGAATTCCTTCTTGCAATTTCCAAACTTTACATGTATAAAACAAAATGGAAACTCGCTTGACGAAATTCCAGCAAAAAGATATAATAGCGTTTGTGTAAAATAAAAAGGCAGCCTTGTAATGTGAGTTTATTGTTTGTATTTTGTTCCTCCATTTTGAGGTGTATCTCGTAACTCCCTGCTGCTGGAGCGAAGGTACATGAAAACAAAATGCGCATAAATGTCGATTACGTCTGTTTTTATTTTACGAAAATAAAAACACTAAAGGAGGAGTCAACTATGGCTCGTTATACAGGTCCAGCTTGGAAACTGTCTCGTCGTCTTGGAATCTCTCTAAGCGGCACAGGTAAAGAATTAGAAAAACGCCCTTACGCACCAGGTCCTCACGGTCCGAACCAACGTAAGAAACTTTCAGAATACGGTTTACAATTACAAGAGAAACAAAAACTTCGTCACATGTACGGCATGACTGAGCGTCAATTCCGTCGCACATTTGACCAAGCAGGTAAAATGCCAGGTAAACACGGCGAAAACTTCATGATCCTTCTTGAAGCTCGTCTTGACAACCTAGTTTACCGCATGGGCTTAGCTCGCACTCGTCGTGCAGCTCGCCAATTAGTAAACCACGGCCACATCATGGTAGATGGCGCTCGCGTAGACATCCCATCTTACCGCGTAAAACCTGGTCAAACTATCAGCGTTCGCGAAAAATCTAACAACCTTGTTGTTGTTAAAGAAGCGATCGAAGTTAACAACTTCGTACCAGAATACTTAACTTTCGATGCTGATAAATTAGAAGCTACTTTCACTCGCTTACCAGAGCGCGCTGAATTAGCTGCTGAAATCAACGAAGCATTAATCGTAGAGTTCTACTCTCGTTAATGACGAAAAGCCAATCCTTTTGGATTGGCTTTTTTCGTTCTTATAGTACTAAAAAAAGGATGATAAAGAAAGCCAGCAGCTATCCTTATCATCCTTTTTAACCTTCTCTTATATATAAAAAAATTATTTATCTTCTTGTTTTTCCACATATACATAAGCATCTTTTGGATTTGTATGTATATCACCTTTCGTATTCTCTGCAAGCTGACTCGCATTTAGCAAAGAAAAGATGATGAGCGCTTCTAGTGACATTTTGTTTTACCACTCCTTTCGTCCAATGTATTATATACATTCATTATAACGCTTACATGTGATTTTCGTATGAACATGAAAAGAAGATTAAAACAAAAAAGCTTTAAGATTGTTGAAAAAGAAGAATTAATGATGATGTAGGTTGATGGGAAAATAGTAAATGAAATTTTATCGGCGGAAGTTGGAATATATCGACTATTTCTTGAAATATATCGGCGATTTTTTGAATATATCAACGTTTCGACAAAGGATATCGGCACTCCGACAAATAATGACAAAAACAGCAGTCTGCTAGGTCCTGTTTCTCAGCACGCTAAAAAAAGCTTTGAGGAGTCCTTCTCCTCAAAGCTTTTTTTAATTAGTAACGAATTAAGAAATATTTCTTCTTACCACGGCGGATAATTGTAAATTTACCTTCAATGCGGTCATTTTCTGTTACAACATAGTCTAGTGCTTGTGTACGCTCACCATTTACATAAATCGCACCATTTGTTACATCCTCACGAGCTTGACGTTTTGATGGTGAAATTTTGCTTTCCACAAGTAAGTCGATTAATCCTGTATCTTCTGCACTGCGTTCTACAGATGGTACGTCTTTGAAACCTTGTTCAATTTCACTTGCAGTTAGATCAGCTACAGAACCGCTAAATAATGCTGCAGAAATTTTAATTGCTTGCTCTAATGCCTCTTCGCCGTGGACAAGTTTTGTCATTTCAGAAGCTAATGCTTTTTGCGCTGCACGTTTTTCCGGTGCTTCAGCTACTTGTTTTTCTAGCTCAAGAATTTCTTCATGAGATAAGAATGTGAAGTATTTTAAGTATTTTACAACATCGCGGTCATCTGTGTTGATCCAGAACTGGTAGAACTCGTAAGGCGTTGTTTTTTCTGGGTCTAACCAAATTGCACCGCCTTCTGTTTTACCAAACTTCGTACCATCAGATTTTGTAACAAGTGGAATTGTTAAACCGAATGCTTTCGCATCTTCTTCTGATTTACGAATTAATTCAAGACCTGCTGTAATGTTACCCCATTGGTCACTACCACCAATTTGCAAGCGGCAACCATGTTGTTGGTATAAGTTTAAGAAATCGTATGATTGTAAAATCATGTAACTAAATTCAGTAAATGAAATACCCGTCTCTAAACGAGATGCTACTGTATCTTTTGCTAACATATAGTTTAAACCGAAGTTTTTACCGATGTCGCGTAAGAATGTAATCACATCTAAGTTTCCAAGCCAGTCATAGTTATTTGCCATCGTTGCTGGGTTTTCTACATTTTCAAACTCTAAGAAGTTTGAAAGCTGATTTTTAATACTTTCTGTGTAGTAAGCAACTGTATCTTTTGTATTTAATGTACGCTCTGCTTTTTTACCACTTGGGTCGCCAATCATTCCTGTACCACCACCAACAAGTGCAATCGGTTGATGACCAGCTAATTGGAAGCGACGTAACATTAATACTGGTAGCATATGACCGATGTGTAAGCTGTCTGCTGTTGGGTCAAAACCACAGTATAGTTTTACACTTTCTTTTTCTAATAATTGTTCTAAACCTTCAGCATCTGTTTGCTGATTAATTAGTCCGCGAAATTCAAGATCTTGTAAAATACCCATATCCTACATACTCTCCTTTAAATTTATCGTGCGTGAAATGTGAAAACATAAAAAAATCGTCCCTCAAATAAGGGACGATTTTGATCATCGCGTTACCACCCTAGTTGCAAGCAAAAGCCTGCCACCTCATTCACATAACGGCTCAGCACCGTCTTTTCCCTTTTGAATACAATTCAATCGAAAAAAGATGCTCTAGGGGCGTAATTCGCGATCATCTATGTGCTGATTTCCACCGACCATCAGCTCTCTAAAACAGGGAAATGATCACTACTTCTCCCTTTCCACGCTCAATTATTTATATACTTTTCTTTATATCATTATTTGTATGGGCGTGTCAAATAGAGGTGGAATTTCTCTCCCTACCAATCCTTTACAACGTCGCAATGAATATCGTAATAAGAGAGAAAATTGGTATACCAACTAATAACGAAATATGAAAAACAATTGATAAATCATTTCCGATTGTTGCTTCTACAGGATCTTTCGCTGGAGAGGCAAGGAATCCAAGTAATCGATCAAAGCGACTTATCGTTTGTGGAAAATCCGGTACTTCTACATGATCACTATCTAAATGTTGCTTTAATTTATATTCATTCTTAAAGGGATTTTCACTCAATTTCATCCACCTCCAGCAATTGTTTCAATTTCTTTATACCATTGTGAAGTCTCGATTTCACTGTCCCTACAGGAATATCTAAAACCTCTGCAATTTCTTTTTGCGGCATATCATGATAATAAGAAAGAATAAGGACAGCTCGCTGCTCTTCAGGAACTTTCAAAATTGCTTCTCTTACCGTGAGCCGGTCTTCTTGTGAAAACTCCTTTTCCTGAATCGGCACTAAAAATGGTAAAAGAGAACTCCACTTCTTTCTTCTATTCAATTTATTAATCATAAGACGGTAGCCAATTTGAAATAAATACGTTTTAATTTTTCCTTTTTCGATTTCATACATATGCTTCTTACGTTCCAACGTCAAAAACGTATCTTGCACGAGGTCTATACTTAATTGTTCATCTCGGTTAAAGCGATACAAAAATGTATATAGCGCTGGTTTCATTAAAACATATAGTTTTTCTCCCGCTTGCCTATCTCCATTTTGATACGCAAGCATGAGCTCCTCCTCAATCCCAATCTGCGCCATGTTTTTTGATCTCCTTTATTCCTTTTAACGTTAATGAAATGCGGGAAATTAAATATCCACTTGCTACAATAATCCATACTTGTGATTGATTCGTAAAAAATTGAACATAAGGGTTTTGAATTGTAGATCCACTTGAAACTAAAATGTTTAATACTTGTACACATATGCATGCATACACTGCAAGACAGACAGAAATTGTATCAAATACATTCCATCGAAAATACACTTTTGTTTTTGTAAAATCGATTTTGTTTCCCTTTTTCCGTACAATATATTTTCTATCAAATGGAATAATAATTGAAAACATAACAATCATTATAACTCCAGCTGTAATCATTGAAACTTTAAATCCAATTGCCATAGGCAATAACATACCACAAGAAAATACAACTATAATTCCAAGTGAAGCAAACATAAGAATCCATTTATTAGACATATAAAACGCCTCCTCCATCTATTCTTTCATAAATGTATACAGACGGGGAAGGCGCTTCGTTCAAATATTATTTTATTTTTTTAATTATCTTCGCAGGATTTCCACCAACTACTACATTATCAGGCACATCTTTCGTTACAACTGCCCCAGAAGCAACAACTGCATTATCTCCAATTGTAACACCGGGATTAATAATTGCTCTCCCACCTATCCAAACGTTATTCCCAATTGTTACTGGCTTCCCAAATTCTTTGCCACTGATACGTTCCATTGGATCAAGCGGGTGTGTTGCCGTATAAATGTGAACCCCTGGAGCTAGCATACAGTTCTTACCGATTGTTACAGGACATACATCTAAAATCACGCAATCAAAATTTGCGTAAAAGTTTTCTCCGACATGAATGTTATAGCCGTAATCACATTTGAAAGAAGATTCAATATGAATATTATCTCCTGTCGTTCCAAATAGTTCTTTTACGACTCTGCTACGTTCTTCATATTTTGTTTCTGGCGTTTCATTTAACTTTCTTGTTAATATGCGAGCCTGCTCCCTCCCTTGTACTAATACTGGATCAGCAGGTATGTACATTTCTCCCTGAATCATCTTTTCTTTTTCTGTTTTCATTTTATTCTCCCCTTCAAACTCATATATATAAGTTAGCTATTCCCTATGATAACACAAAAAAGAAAGGTCTGAACGTATACTTAGTTCAGACCTTTCTTTTTTAATCTTCCATTGTTGATAAATCGCCTGTCGGTAAGTTTAGCTCCCATGCTTTTAACACGCGGCGCATAATTTTACCACTTCTCGTTTTCGGTAATTTATCTCGGAATTCAATTTGTCTTGGCGCCGCATGAGCTGCAAGGCCCTTTTTCACAAATTGACGGATATCTTCTTTTAATTCATCAGATGCTTCATATCCCGCGCGCAGTGCAATAAACGCTTTAATAATTTCACCGCGTACTGGGTCTGGAATACCAATTACACCCGCTTCTGCTACTGCAGCGTGTTCAATTAATTTACTTTCTACTTCAAATGGTCCAACGCGCTCACCAGACGTCATGATTACATCATCAATACGCCCTTGGAACCAGAAGTATCCATCTTCATCCATATATGCAGAGTCACCTGATACATACCAATCGCCTGGCATGAAGTAAGACTCATATTTTTGTGGGTTATTCCAAACTGCACGCATCATCGCTGGCCATCCCTTAGCAATCGCTAAATTACCCATTGTATATGGCGGCACTTCATTTCCTTCATTATCAACAATTGCCGCCTTCACACCTGGAATTGGTTTTCCCATTGATCCTGGGCGAATTTCCATACAAGGATAGTTACAGATCACTTGTCCTCCTGTTTCTGTCATCCACCATGTATCATGAATGCGAAGACCGAATGCATTCATTCCCCAGCGAATGACTTCTGGGTTTAACGGTTCCCCAACACTTAGTACGTGACGGAGTGCTGATAAGTCGTACTTCTTAATCGCTCCTTCGCCCGCTCCCATCAGCATACGAAATGCTGTTGGTGCACTATACCAAACTGTTACACCGTAATCTTGCAATGCTTCGTACCATGCCTCTGGACTAAAACGTCCTCCTAAAACGACATTTGATCCACCTACTAACCACGGTGCAAAAATACCGTAAGCTGTTCCTGTTACCCAGCCTGGATCAGCTGTGCACCAATATACATCGTCTTCTTTTAAATCAAGCACCCATTTTGCCGTTTGATAGTGTTGCACCATCGCATTTTGTGCATGAAGGACACCTTTTGGTTTCCCAGTAGAGCCTGACGTATAATGAAGGATTAATCCATCTTCACGATCTAACCATTCAATTTGCAGCTTATTAGAAGCTTGTTCAAATAATGGATTAAATGCGACAAGCTTTCCGCCCTCTTCTACATTCTCTCCAACAAGAAAGACTGTTTTTAATGCTGGTAAATCATTTAATGGTACACGCTCTAGCAATTCAGGTGTTGTAATTAACACCTTTGCTTCGCTATCTTCTAAGCGATCGCGTACCGCGCCTTCCATAAATGCTTCAAATAGAGGACCCACAATCGCACCTAATTTCACCGCACCAAGGAGTGCGAAATATAATTCTGGTGAACGCGGCATGAAAATAAAAACGCGATCTCCTTTTTCGACATCACCATAGTTTTTTAGGACATTTCCCGCTTTATTGGAGAATTCCTTCATTTCTTTAAATGTATATTTCTCTTTACGCGATCCATCTTGATAATAAAGCGCTACTTTATTCTTCCGATCAGATTTCGCATGTTTATCAATTGCTTCATATGCCATATTTACTCGACCAGTTTCATACCAAGAAAAGTTTTTATTCACCTCTTCCCAGTTAAAACCCGCATATGTTTCTTCATAGTTCAACAAATTATTTTCTCCTTTAATGACAGGAAGCGTTTCCACTTTCATACTTTACATCCCCCTCCTATGTATTCTATTATCTATTATAATAATATTATTTAAAATTTTCAGTATATTTGTTGATTTTTAGACAAATTTTTACTGACAAAATTCGATTCACATCGCATATATTATAAAGTACGATAGTTTGTAGATTCACAAACCCTCAAGGTGGTGAGCAAAACATTGATTCATAAAAAAATATATAATGCACGAAATTTAAAAACGGCAAGAAGTACTTTAATCATTGAAGGCCCAGTATCTACACATAATCTCGAAATGTATGAATTTCACCCAGACTTAGTTGCATTTCGCCCTGCTGATCAACAATATAAAGCAATTGTCGAAATTTCTAAGTTACCCGAAGCTCGTCTCATTATTGCGAGACAAGACCAAACAATTGTAGGATATGTTACATACTTATATCCCGATCCGCTAGAAAGATGGTCAGAAGGAAAGATGGAGAATTTAATTGAACTCGGGGCAATTGAAGTTATCCCAGCGTTCCGTGGATGCTCAGTTGGAAAAAATCTATTAGAAGTTTCTATGATGGATGACCATATGGAAGATTATATTATATTAACGACTGAATATTATTGGCACTGGGATTTAAAACAAACTGGTTTGAATGTTTGGGAATACCGCAAAGTGATGGAAAAGATGATGAATGCTGGTGGATTAGAATGGATGGCAACGGATGATCCAGAAATTTGTTCTCATCCCGCTAACTGCTTAATGGTTCGCATTGGTAAACGCGTTGATACAAACTCCATCCAAGCATTTGACCGTTTACGCTTTCAAAATCGTTTTATGTATTAAGAAGGGGGGCATATAAAGTGATTGTAGAAGAAATTATGAATCATGACGTGATCACGCTGCGTCCAGATGACACAATTGAAACCGCAATCCGTACAATACGTACAAAAGGCATTCGTCACATTCCAATTGTTGGTCATAACAACAACGTAGTCGGTATTATTTCTGACCGTGACGTACGTGATGCAAGTCCATCTATTCTCGATGAAGAAGTGTCACTGGATATGCTTAAGCAGCCAATTCAATTAATTATGAAACAACCTGTAATGACATGCCATCCGCTTGATTTTGTTGAGGAAATTGCAACACTATTTTTTGAAAATAAAATTGGTTGTCTTCCTGTTACAAAAGGCGGGAAACTTGTTGGAATTATATCGGAATCCACAGTATTGCATACACTCGTGAAACTAACAGGTGCCCATCAGCCAAGTTCACAAATTGAAATTCAAGTAAAAAATGAACCTGGTATTCTAGGAAAAGTAGTTGCTATTTTTAGTGAATTACACATTAATATTGTAAGCGTTCTTGTCTATCCAGCAAAAGATGAGAATGAGAAAGTACTCGTTTTCCGTATTCAAACGATGAATCCACTAAGAGTGATTGAAGCGTTAGAGAAAAAAGGCTATCATGTTTTATGGCCAAATATTATGGGGATGCAGGCATGAAGAGCGCCTTCATCTATTCAGATGATTTTCAGGGCTATTCCTTTAGCCCTGAACACCCTTTTAATCAGCTTCGCGTAACACTCACCTATGATTTATTAGTAAAGAGTGGATTCATTCATCCATCTCAAGTCATTCCACCGCGAATGGCGACGGATGAGGAAATTGCTTTCATTCATACGGAGGAATACATAAATGCGGTAAAACGTGCTGGAGAAGGAAAATTAGAACAATCAATCGCTATGTCATACGGCCTTGGAACAGAAGATACACCGATGTTTCCAAATATGCATGAAGCGAGTGCGTTGCTTGTTGGTGGTACATTAACAGCTGTAGATGCTGTCCTGTCAGGTAAAGTAAAGCACGCATTAAATTTAGGCGGTGGACTGCACCACGGATTCCGGGGCAAAGCATCTGGCTTTTGCATTTATAACGATAGCTCGATTGCTATAAAATATATGCAGAAAAAATATGGACTGCGCGTTTTATATATCGATACAGATGCTCATCACGGCGATGGTGTACAATGGTCTTTTTATGATGACCCTAACGTCTGCACGATCTCCCTACATGAAACTGGGCGCTATTTATTCCCTGGAACCGGTGCTGTAAATGAGCGTGGTCAAGGCGGTGGCTATAGTTATTCTTTTAACGTGCCACTCGATGCGTTTACAGAAGATGGATCTTTTTTACAATCGTATCGCACAGTTGTAAAAGAAGTAGCAGCTTACTTTAAACCGGATATCATTTTAACGCAAAACGGTGCCGATGCACATTATTACGACCCTCTTACTCACCTTTGTGCAACGATGCAAATTTATCGTGAAATTCCAAAACTTGCACATGAAATCGCTAATGAATACTGCGATGGACGCTGGATTGCCGTTGGCGGTGGCGGCTACGACATATGGCGCGTCGTACCAAGAGCATGGGCACTCATTTGGCTTGAAATGAACGACATCCAAAACATCTCAGGTTATCTCCCTCCAGAATGGATTGAAGCTTGGAAAGGACAAGCACCTATCGATCTCCCTCTTACATGGGAAGATCCTAACAACATGTATAACCCCATCCCTAGAAAACCAGAAATTGAAGAAAAAAATGCGTTAACAGTGGCAAAATGCCTTGAAATTATTCGGAATAATACAAAAAAAGCTTTATATTAAATGATAAGAATAGGGGGTTTTCTCCTATTCTTATTTTATGGAGGTGAATAATCATGTGGAAACAACAGCTCTTACATACAAAACGCGGTATTTTTGAAATTTTTATAAAAGGCAGTGGTGAACCACTATGCGTTACACATCATTACTCCGAATTTAACAAATCCGGTGATTATTTTGCTGAAAGCTTTACTTCTACTCATCAAGTATTTCTTATTAATTTAAGAGACGCTGGTCATTCTGCAAAAGCTACAAAAGAAAATGAATTAAGCATGAGCGAAACAGTTGAAGATTTAGAAGCAATCAAAGAATCACTACACCTTTCAACCTGGCATTTCGCCGGACATTCTACAGGTGGTATGCTTGGAATTCTATACGCTATTACCTATCCTGATTCCTTGCAATCCTTAGTTGTTGTCGGTACTGCTGCTAGTAACTATACAGAAACACCCAATTCTATTTACCACCCTGACCATCCACAATTTCAATATATGCAAGACATCATCGAAGAATTAAAACTCCCACATCTTACAACTGAAGAGCGAAGTGTATTATCAACCAAACGAACAAAATTATCTTTATATGAGCCCGAACACTATGAAATATATTTTTCAAAACCTATTTATAAAACAATGGCAGCAAGTCGGATGAATGCTTTTGCTAAAGAGTACCCACAATTTGATTTAAGACACCAACTTTCATCTATCGCAGTAAAAACATTAATTATTTGCGGGAAACACGACGTTCAGTGCCCATTGGAATATTCAATAGAGATACACAAAGGTATACCTAACTCTATCTTTATTCCATTTGAGTACAGCAACCATTATCCTTTTTTAGAAGAAAGCAGTCGTTTTGCGTCTATCCTTGAAACTTTCTATAAATCATTACAAAATAAAAGCAGCAAGTACTAAATCACTTGCTGCTTTTGTAAATCTCTTCTTTATTTCGCTACAAACGTAACCTGATTTGCAGTTGCCCAGCCGTTCATCGGTACAACCGTATATTTCTTACCTGACTCCAATGTAGCACCATTTTGTAAATCAAAGATTCCTACTGCTCCTTTTCGAGAAGTAAAACGATATTGTGCTTCTAGTTTCTTTCCATCTTCACCTTGTAATTCTACTTTTCGTCCAGCAAATAGTTCCATATTTGGATCGTTCTCTAACGTGATTTGAATTGATTTATTATCTATCGCTTCTGCACTTTGAAGTACAAGTGGAGCAATTGTTTCTGCAGTAAAAGTTGGATTTTTAACTGTTGCCCAATCAGAAGTTATTGTATACGTCATACCTGGTTGTAATGTTTGACCAGCAGGTAGTCGAAACTTCGGTGCTTGTCTGCCATCTGCCGCTTGTGTAAATGGAACATACCCTGCTACAATTTGTTCCCCTCCACTTGATGTAATCGTTAGCTTTCGATCACGTAAGGAAGAAATAATTTGATATTGTTTTCCCTCTTTATCTTTATTTTCTTCATCTAATTGAAACGCTTGATTTCCTCGCCCTGCTTTATACGCTTCAATAATATTTGCATAATCTGTCACACCATCTTCTAAAAAGGATTCAATTTGAAACGTATCATTCGTCACTTGTTTTGCTTGACGAACATTAATTTTTTCCGTACTTGCCTCAAATTTTTCTTTTTTTCCACCTTTATAACTTACTTTATATTTTGTTCCTGGTTTTTGAACTGTAACAGGTACAATATATGTACTTGTAGCTCCCGTTTTCAATCGTGGTACATTCACAATTTCTAAGCCATTATCAAATACAAAATTTTTCTTAATCGCCTCTAAATTTTCTGGCTTTACCTCTTCTTCTGATAAAGTTTTAGAAAATGTTAGTTGTAATGTCATTGCGTTTAATGACTGTAATTTTGTAATCTGTGCTTTTTGCTGCTTCTTTTCTTTTTTCGCTTCTTGTTTTGTCTCCTGCTTTGCTTCTGCTTTTGTTTCCCCTTGCACACAACCTGTTACCATTACTGTAAATCCAATCATCGCTGGTACTAAAAATTTTATTTTTTTCATCCTCATCAAACCTCCAAATAATTATTTTTCTTTCAGATTCAATCATCTAATACATAACAGATAACAGTTTCCTCAAATCACTTTATCTGTTCATTTTCTTTCTGTGATACCTATAGTAAATGGCAAGTATAAATTGCCAATAAATAAATTCTTAAATAAAGATAAAATAAAGGTAATATATTTTTTAATTTTGTGGATTTTACTACTCTTAAACATAAAAAAACCTGTCAACACTTTGACAGGTTCGCTACACATTAAAACGATATCCAGCTCCCCACACCGTTTCAATATATTGCGGATGGGCAGGGTCTCTTTCAATTTTCTCACGTAGCTTTCGCACATGAACAACAACTGTAGCTAAATCTCCAGCTGAATCTAATCCCCAAATACGTTCAAATAATTGTTCCTTGCTTAACACTTGATTCGGATTCATCACAAAAAATGTTAACAGATCAAATTCTTTTGTTGTAAAAGCAATTTCTTCATTGTTTATGAATACTTTTCTAGCACGTTGATCAATAGAAATCCCATGGATATATAACGTATCTCGCTGCTTAATTATATTTCCAGATAATCGTTCATAACGAGCGATATGTGCTTTTACCCTTGCGACTAATTCACTTGGACTGAACGGCTTCGTAATATAATCATCAGCCCCGAGTCCAAGTCCACGAATTTTATCGATATCTTCTTTTTTGGCTGAGACAAGTAAAATCGGAATATCTTTCACTGCACGTATTTGTTTACAAATTTCAAATCCATTTATTTTTGGAAGCATGATATCTAAAATAATTAAATCGTATTGTTTCTGTAAAGCGCAGTGCAGTCCTGTTTCTCCTGAATGTTGTACATCAACTTGAAAATCATGAATCTCTAAATAATCCCGCTGTAATTCTGCAATACTTACTTCATCTTCAATTAATAACACTCGCTTCAATTTACTCACCACATTCCTGTACTTTTTTCAATGAAAAGAAAATACTTGTGCTTTCCCCTAATTCACTTTCCGCCCAAATCTTTCCGCCGTGCTCTTCAACAATCTGCTTTGCGATAGCTAAGCCAAGACCACTTCCACCTGTACTAGAATTACGTGATTGTTCAGCACGGTAAAAACGTTCAAAAATATAAGGAAGTGTATCAGACGCTATACCAGATCCATTATCTGTCACTCTCACGATTACCATATCCGCTTCCTCTAGTAATGTAACTGTAATTTCTTTCTGTGGTTTATCCATGTACTTCACACTATTATGAATTAAATTCGATATAACTCTCTTAACTTTCTCACGATCAGCAGTTACATATAATGGCGATTTACGAAGTGATTGCAAGGATAAATGGATTCCATCTTTACTTAAATCCATCTGTATTTCTTCTACTATATCTTCCATAAACGTATACAATTCTATCGTTTCAAATCGAAACGGCACCCGATTCAAATCTAATTTCGAAAATAAAAATAGCTCATCAATGAGTGTATCCATATGTCTTGCCTTTGTATAAATTGTTGTTAAATATCTATCCATTTTCTCCGGTGTATTTGCAACTCCATCTTTTATCCCTTCTACATAACCAATAATAGATGTAATTGGTGTTTTTAAATCATGAGAGATATTCGAAATGAGTTCTTTTCGATTTTCTTCATATTGCGCCTGCACTTCAATTGATTCTTTTAATTTCTGCCTCATCTCTTCAAAAGCTTGATTTAACTGCCCAATTTCATCATGAGACGTAACCGGAATTTGAAATTGCAAATCTCCGTCTTTAATTCTCCCAGTCGCATCTTTCAAGATTAGAATAGGTTTTATCACACTTCTTGAAACAAAGTAACTTAATAATCCAATGATAAAAACGGCTAAAAGCAATAACGATATAAATAAAATAGGAAATAACTTTTGCGTTAAATCTACATATGAGCTTTGCTTATTTAATACGAATATACTTCCTTCCTCATGATGAGGAAAATAAAAATCAAACTTTACATAGCGATAAAATGTATCATTTAGTTCCGTCGTACCGCGGCTATTAATATTCGTTGATTCAAATTTAGGGAGAGCTCCTTTCAAATTTGAACTTTCAATTGCTTTTGATGCATATGAAATTGCATCTCCTTTTCTTACAACTATTTTCACACCTTTTTTCTCTAAGAGCGGCATCATTGCTTCATCCAATAGTTGCGATTGGTTCTGCTTAGCTGCTACCTTCAATTCAAGAAAAGCATTTTCCTCCTCTGGTGTCAGTGGCTTTTGAATATAAGAACTCTTATAAAAATTTTTCACTGATTCTAAATTCCCTGTTATAGAAAAAACAATTAAAAAACCCGTAACCAATAACAGAGTAATTGAAACAAAAATCACAGCAATATAAGATAATAAAAACCTTGTTTTAATAGACATAACTCCATTCCTCACTTTACGAACCTTCCTTATTATTCATAAGCATAAGAAGATATTTCCGAATACTCAAGCGATTTTATATTTATTTTAGACACAGTTTATAAAAAATTAATATTTATACTTTACAGTATAAAGGGAAGCACCTGTATTCTAAGACGATTCTTACATTTCCTGAGAAGAAGGTGGTGAAATTCAATGCTAAAAAGAACATTAAATATGATATGTTGTTTATTCTTTTTGCAAGGTTGCACACAAAATCAAGAACCTAAAAAGGAGATAAAAAACATGGAGAAACAACTACTTACGGCTGTAGAACAAAGAGAGACAGCTACCGTTCTATCATTGGTTCAGCAAGGAGTAAATACAAATGTAACAGATAGTAAGGGCCGCACTCCTGTTATGATTGCTACCTATGGAAATGATGTAAAAACCGCAAAAATACTGATTGATGCCGGGGCTGATGTCAACATCCGAGACGGGATGAAGAATAACCCATTCTTATATGCTGGCGCTGAAGGTTATTTGGAAATTCTAAAACTAACAATTGATACCGGGGCCGATCCAACACTTACAAATCGTTATGGAGGAACGGCTCTCATTCCGGCAGCAGAGCATGGGTATATCGAAGTGATAAAAGAACTTTTGACTCGAACAAATATTGATGTAAATCATGTTAATAATCTTGGCTGGACAGCTTTAATGGAAGCGATCGTATTGAGTGATGGTAGTAAAGAACAGCAACAAGTAATACGCTTATTAATTGAACATGGCGCAGATGTAAATATTTCAGATCATGATGGAGTTACTCCACTGCAACACGCACGTGCTCACAAGTTTAAAGAAATTGAAGAAATTTTATTACAAGCTGGTGCACAAGAATCGAACGTTTATAAGTAAGAATGTACTTCGGGTATATTTAAATCTTAATTTTTGCCTTTCTCCTCACACTATGCTACAGTTATTCCGTCAAACATAGCTATACAGCTAGACAACCTAGATATTTATAACAGGGGGGGAAAATACATGAACAAACCTCGAATTGGTATGATAGGACTAGGAGGCATCGCACAAAAGGCGTATCTCCCAACACTTACAAAAGAAACAGATTGGACATTTGTGGGAGCGTTTACACCGAATGCTGCAAAACGCAAGCAAATTTGTGAGCAATATCGTATTCCAGACTTCACCAGCTTACAAAATCTCTCTTCAGAATGCGACGCAATGTTTGTCCATAGTTCCACTGCAACTCATTACGAAATTGTTTCTGAGCTTCTTCAAAAAGGAATCGATGTTTATGTAGATAAACCGTTAGCTGCTACAATTGAACAAGCTGAAAAATTAGTAGAGCTGAGTGAAAAGTATAACCGAAAACTTATGGTTGGCTTCAATCGCCGCTTCGTTCCAATGTATGTTGCTGCAAAAGAACAAGCTAATGATATTTCATGGATTCGTATTGAAAAACACCGAACAAACAAAGTTGGTCCATACACATATGATTTTACAATGCTTGATGATTATTTACACATCGTCGATACAGCACGCTGGTTAGCAGATGGTGATCTTCATGTTGTTCATAATATGATACAAACTAACGAAAAAAATGAACTCCTTTATGGCCATCATACATATACAAGTTCAAATAACACATTACTCTCTACAGCTATGCATCGCCATGCTGGCACAAATCTAGAACAAATCGAACTTGTGACAACAGGGAAAATTATTCGTGTGAAAAATATGAATACATTAGAGATTGAACAAGATAACCAAGTTACACAAAGTGGTTCGCCATCATGGGAAACAACATTAAAACAGCGCGGGTTTGAAGATGCTGTGCATCATTTCATACATTGTGTACAAGGGGATACAAAGCCTCTTATTGATGGAGTAGAAGGACTAAAATCACAGCAACTATTACAATCATTGCTATACCCCATTAAAAGAAAATAAATAGCAGAATTTAGATTTCACGTAATAAAACGGATACATTTTTCAGAATTTACTTTCATTCCCATTTTCCCTTTATTTCTGTCCCGAACTTATATAGAATATGTTGATAGGAATTATAAATTTTATACTGAATCGTGGAAAGGATGGGAATCATAAATGTGGAATGAGTTTAAAAAGTTCGCCCTAAAAGGAAATGTTATTGATTTAGCTATCGGGGTTGTAATCGGAGCTGCTTTCGGAAAAATCGTAAGTTCTTTAGTAAAAGATATTATCACACCATTAATCGGTATGTTAATGGGTGGTATCGATTTTACAGGCTTAAAAATTACGTTTGGTAAAACAGCTATTATGTATGGTAACTTCATTCAAACTATCTTTGACTTCTTAATCATCGCAGGTGCTATCTTTGCATTTATTAAAGTCTTCAACAAGCTAACATTCAAAAAAGAAGAAGAAAAGAAAGAAGAAATTCAAGAACCAACAAAAGAAGAAGTACTTCTTGGTGAAATTCGCGACCTATTGAAGCAACAAAATACTTCAAAAGACAACGCATAATTGAACGGACAAAAGGCATGCCCCTCATGGGACATGCCTTTCTTTCTATCTTATAATGTTTCCGAATTCATATGAATGAACAAAATAATACCGGCAACCATTAACACCATAATAGAACCTGCAAATAATGTAATCGCAACAAATACGAAGCTTGTGCTTACATCTACTGAAATACTTTCAATAAAAATAGAAGCTATATACGTGATAAGGGCAATTCCTGCAAGAATACTTCCTGGAACAAAGCGCTTTAAGCCATTTTGTTTTAACGTCATATATGCAAAAAAAGCAGTCATACAAAGCGTAATTATCCAAAGAATGATCATCTCTTCCCCCCTCACAAGCCTTTTCTTTCTATTATACATGACATTGTGTAGTTATAGGGAAATTTACATTCAAACAAAAGATGGTAGAGAAAAGTTATGAACAAGGAGTACCGAAATAAGTATCGAATTTTCATATATCATGACCCCATTGTAAATACGAATTGATCTGAAATATATGGAGGGATTACTATTGAAAGATGACTACACTAGTTATGCCGTATTAGAACAAGTAGAAAAGTTTGATTATATTACAATCGATTTAGAAAACAAATTCTTTTATATTGAAGTGATTGATATAAAAACGAATAAAGTATTATTAAGTGTATCACTTGATTTAAAGAGAGACAAAACAACAGTAAACGGTGATATAGAAAAGTATCACACTTTACAAATTGATGATTTGTTAACAGGATTCAAAATAACGGCGCAAATGTGTATAGATAATAATCTGCGTAATACAGAGGAACTATGGGCGTTTATCGAAAATAATTAAGAGCATACATTTACACAGCAAAACGAATCCGTTACTTAGAGAAATAGAAAACGTCATTGAAAATAACAAAATCATTGGAACAAAATAAAAAACTCACAGGATCCCCTGTGAGTTTTTTCTATTCTTACTTCGTTGAATCTCTAAATTGGATACGGTGAGGTAAGATAACTGTATGATCTTCTACTTTTTCTTTGTTCATATATTTTGTTAATAGGCGCATTGCTACTGCACCGATGTCATACATTGGTTGTACAACTGTGGAAAGCTGTGGACGTACCATTAATGCAAGGCGCGTGTTGTCAAATCCAAGTACTTCTACGTCTTCTGGTACATTTAATCCAGCATCTTGTGCCGCGTGGATAACGCCTAGTGCCATTTCATCTGAAGAAACAAAGATTGCTGTTGGTTTTTCATCAAGTTCCCAAAGCTTCTCAAATGCTTCTAAACCTGAATCGTATGTGTAATCTCCGTCAATTACAAGATTTTCATCATAAGCGATACCAGCTTCTTCTAAAGCTTTTTTATAACCTTGTAATTTCTTTGCACTTCCCGCTTTGTCAATGTAAGGACCTGATACGAAGCCAATACGCTTATGTTCTTGTTCTAAGAAATATTTCATTGCATCATAAGCTGCTTGTGTATAATCAATATTTACTGATGATGTTTCATTCTCCTCATCAAATGATGCTGCTAACACGATTGGTACTGGAGACTTTTTAAACTCTTCTACATGCGTATCTGTAATATCTTCACCCATGAATACAATACCGTCCACTTGTTTACCAAGCATTGTATTTAATAAGTGGAACTCTTTTTCTCTATTTTGGTCAGAGTTACTTAAAATGATGTTATATTTGTACATTGTTGCGATATCTTCGATTCCACGTGCAAGTTCTGCATAAAATGTATTAGAGATATCTGGAATAATAACACCTACTGTTGTTGTCTTTTTACTTGCTAGTCCACGTGCTACCGCATTCGGGCGGTACCCTAATCGATCAATTGCTTCTAATACTTTCTTTCTTGTTGTAGGCTTTACATTTGGATTACCGTTTACAACACGTGATACGGTTGCCATTGAAACGTTCGCTTCGCGCGCTACATCATAGATTGTTACGTTCATCTCTTCGCACACTCCTTCTATATTATGTTATCTATCTTTATGTATCGGTTCACTTAAATGAAAAAAAGACATCAACTCTACTTGAAGATGTCACTCCCGAGTCCTTTTACTAATGATACGATAAAAATGCAGGCTCATACAATATTTTCCCGCAAAAGTTTCGAAAAAATTCGCTTCTTTTCTCCTATTTTCGTATTTTTTATGTAAAAAAGGACAATTTCCGCGAAAAAGTCTATGCAACAAGTGTCGCATAGACTTTAAAATCCATTCTATATACATCCAAATTAAAAAACGAACATCAAACCATTCTTTTTAAATGGGAGAGAGCATCCGGCCATGCATAGAAGCGGTCAGTGCCTTTTTTAGCCCCATGCCAAGTGAGAACAAAAGGAGAAAGCGAGTGGAGATCTTCTTTTGTCTTCATAACCACGACTTAGGTGCTTGAAAATCAAAATGGATTTATATGTTGGAAAATCAAGTTGGATATATAACTATCTACCGCGAAATGTTTTTAGTTCTTTCATAAACTCATTGAATTCTGGAATATCCATCTGTTGTGCTGAATCTGATAACGCAACAGCCGGATCTGGATGTACTTCAGCCATAACCGCGTCAGCGCCGATTGCCATCGCTGCTTTTGCAGCCGGTAATAAGAGGTCACGTCGTCCTGTAGAGTGCGTTACATCGACTACAACAGGTAAATGTGTCTCTTTCTTCAAGATCGGCACAGCGGAAATATCTAGCGTATTACGCGTTGCCTTTTCATAAGTCCGGATGCCACGCTCACATAAAATAATATCCCCGTTACCTTGTGCAATAATATATTCCGCTGCATAGATAAACTCTTCAATCGTTGCTGATAAACCACGTTTTAATAATACTGGTTTTTTCACCGATCCAGCCGCTTTCAAGAGTTCGAAGTTTTGCATATTACGAGCGCCAATTTGAATCACATCAACATAATCTAATGCCATTTCAATATCATTCGGATTTAAAATTTCACTAATAACCGCTAAATCATACTCATCTGCCACTTGGCGTAATATCTTCAAGCCTTCTAAGCCAAGACCTTGGAAATCATAAGGTGATGTACGAGGTTTAAACGCACCGCCGCGCATCAGTTTTAAACCTTGTTCTTTCATCGCTTCTGCCACTTGGCGCACTTGCTCATAACTTTCTACCGCACATGGTCCCATAATAAAGTGAGGATTGCCATCACCAATTTTTTCACCTTTTATATCAACAATTGTATCCTCTGGTTTCTTCTTACGAGAAACAAGAAGTGCCTTACGATGATCATCTTCTTGTAACTCTAGGCTTGTTTGGAAAATTTGTTTAAAAATATGTTGAAGAGTCGATGTTTCAAACGGTCCATCATTCTTCTCAGCAATTAAATCAAGCATACTTCTTTCACGTACAGGATCAAATCGTTTTACACCTTGCACTTCTTTTAATTTACCGACCTCTTGAACAAGACGACCTCTTTCATTTAGTAGTTCTAAAATTTGCAGGTTCATTTGATCGATTTGAGAACGTAAACGATCTAATTCTTGTGATGCCATAAGAAAGCCACCTCTTTCAAGTTATATATCAAAATCACCTTATTATCATGGTTAAGATAATTTATTATATCCGATAGATGTCAGGTTGTCACATGATATACTCAGCTTCAAAAAACTCAAAAAAAAGGAAGACTATGCAGTTTTAACTCAATAACAGCAAAAATATCCATAGCCATCCAGTTAAAACTCTATAACTCCTAAAAAGCTAAAAGTCATTGATACTTTACACATTAATAAAAATGAAGTGAAGCGCATAGCCTCTATTACTATTTAAAATTGAAATTCCATTCGTTTATTCCATTGGCAGGGCGACCCAATGCTCTTCAGACACCTCTACAAGCTTGGATTTCCGTAAAGAATATTTATCCTCTTCATTTGTTTCTTCTATTATCACTCTTTTTTTCTTCGATTCAATTTTAGGATCCGGAATTGGTATTGCAGATAGCAAAGATTTCGTATACTCATGTTGTGGATTCGTATAAAGCTCTTCGCTTTCAGCAATCTCCACAATTTTCCCAGCATACATCACAGCCACTCGATCACTAATGTGCTTCACCATTGAAAGATCGTGCGCAATAAATAAATACGTCAACCCTAATCGATTCTGCAGTTCCTCTAACAACTTTACAATTTGAGATTGGATAGATACATCAAGTGCAGAAAGTGGTTCATCGCATACAATGAACTTCGGTTCTACCGCAAGCGCACGTGCAATTCCAATACGTTGACGCTGTCCACCAGAGAACTCATGTGGATAACGCATTGTATATGCAGGATCAAGTCCGACCATATCAAGCAATTCTTCAACTCTTCTTGTCCTTTCTTTTTTACTCCCACTCAATCGATGCACATCCAATACCTCGCCGATAATATCAATAACTTTAAAACGAGGATTCAGAGATGCATAAGGATCTTGAAAAATCATCTGCATATGCCGACGCATCATTTTCATTTCACTCTTTGAAAAACGATTCACGGCCATTCCTTGGTATAATACATCTCCAGCTGTTGGTTCATGAAGACGTAATATCGCACGTCCTGTCGTGGACTTTCCCGATCCAGACTCTCCTACAAATCCCAAGGTCTCACCCTCCCAAATTTGAAAGCTAATATCATCTACTGCTTTTAAAACGTTCCCTTTTCCTAAATCAAAATATTGTTTTAACGATTTCACTTCAACTAAAGGTTTATCGAGAGGCTTACTATGTACAAATTTCGTTTTCTTTTTTTCATGTAAACGCGGCAATGCATGGAGGAGCTTTAATGTATACGGATGCTTGGCACTTTCAAAAATTTCTTCTGTCGTTCCAGTCTCTACAATCTCTCCATCTTTCATTACAGCGACTCGATCACACATACTAGCAACAACTCCTAAATCATGTGTAATCAATATAATTGAAATTCCAAAACGCTCTTGAATATCTCTCATTACATTCAAAATTTGCGCTTGAATCGTTACATCAAGTGCTGTAGTCGGTTCATCAGCAATTAATAAAGTAGGACGACAAGCAAGTGCCATCGCAATCATAACACGTTGCCGCATCCCTCCAGAAAACTCATGTGGATATTGATTATAACGTATTTCACTGCTTCTAATACCTACAAGTTCAAGCATTTCAATTGCTTGTTCCTTAGCCTCTTTTTTAGATAAACCTTGATGTTTCATCAAAGTTTCGGATATTTGTTTCCCAATTCGAATAGTTGGATTAAGAGACGTCATCGGATCTTGAAAAATCATACCAATTTCCTTACCACGTATGCTTTCCATTTCCTTCTCCGTTTTATAAGCAAGGTTATCTCCTAGAAAGATGATTTCTCCTTCTTTTATATCAGAAGTAGCTAGTGGAAGAAGGCGCATAATAGAACGAGCTGTTACACTCTTCCCACTTCCTGATTCGCCTACAATTCCCAGTGTTTCTCCCTTTTTCACCTCAAAATTCACACCTCGAACAGCCTCAAATTCTTGATCCCTTGACTGAAAAGACACACGTAAATTCCTAACTTCCAAAATAGATTCCAAATCTCCAACCTTCCTTTATATATATTTAAAATAATCTGAATATTGACTTTTTAAAACCCTTAAAATAAAATATACTATACACATCGGAATAATTCAATTTACTATTTAAAAAAGGAGGTTCAATCTATTGGAAGTAACAAAAGTAAAAAAAGTGAGTACTACCTACGGAAGATTCAATCTAGCAAATATTATTAATCGTACTCATGGAAAAATGCAACTACGTCTTCCCTACAAATATTTACTCCTTATACTTGGCTTACCAGTTAATATCGCTGTCTTTTTTATCTACCTATATAGAAAAAGGGGAGATTCATATTTCTCTATTTTGGAAGAAACAAAGAACTCTTTACTTGAATCTGGATACCGTGAACATGTAAGACATGAGTTATTAGATCAAGCCCTACGGAAACAGGAGTTTTTTGGTCAAAAGGTTAGTATCCAGAAAACGAATCAACTGGTAGAAAAATGGACAGAAAAACAATTTCACAAAACTGTGATTGAAAAAGCAAGTCAAATTCTTGAACAACAAGGTAAACAAAGAATAACATTTGAAAATACTTTTCAATCTCTTATCTCGTATCCTATTTTTTTAACTTTATCATTTATCCCAGGTTTATTTATGTACATATTCATTCTTCTCTATAGTAATTCCTATCTAAAATATATTTTTGAGAGACTAATTATGAGTGTGTTTGTAATTTTTGGAGTCTCCATTCTTGTGTTTACCATTTTATATTTATCACCTTTTGATCCAGCATCAAACATCCTTGGTGAAACAGCAACAAAAGAACAGATTCATGCATTTAATCATTTGTATGGCCTCGATCAGTCATATTTTCAACAGCTATGGAATACTCTTAAAGGCATTGCAACTTTCGACCTAGGTATTTCTTTCTCAGGTAATGAAGAAGTGATTGCAAGTATAGCAAAAAAATTCCCTATAACACTTACACTAGCTGTCATCTCATTACTCATGGCTATCATTATTGCAATCCCAATCGGTATTATTTCAGCGACAAAACCTAATTCATTTTTTGACTATACTTTTATGTTCATCGCTCTTATTGGATTATCTATTCCGAATTTTTGGCAAGGGCTCATATTTATTTTGAATTTCTCTATTAAATTACATTGGTTACCAGCAACATTTAACCCTGAAAATTGGCTATCTATCATTATGCCGATTATTGTACTAGGAACTGGATTTACAGCATCAATTGCCAGAATGACACGTTCATCAACACTCGAAGTGATTAACGAAGATTACATTATAACAGCTAAAGCCAAAGGTTTAAGCCAGAACTATATTCTTTGGAAACACGCTATCGGTAACGCCATGATTCCAATTATTACTGTAATCGGCCTGCTATTCGGGGGAATGCTGGGCGGAGCTGCTGTTACTGAAAAAGTATTCAATATAAGTGGTATCGGAAGTTATATCGTCGATAAACAGTTTATTCCTGATATTCCAAGCATTATGGGTGGAGTTATTTATGTAGCGATTACCATCTCCTTAGTGAATGTATTTATCGACATCTTGTATGCATTTTTTGATCCCCGTATCCGTTCGAAAATGAAACAATATTAAAGAAGGTGTATTCATGCTCAAGACCATAAAATCAATAAAAAATCATCAAAAGACACAAATTCTACATTCACTCCCAGAATACACACAAGCTAGTTTCACATGTATTCTATCTTTCACACTCACTTTTATTCTAGGCCTAAATATCTATGACTTTAGCCATCAAACATTAAACATATATATATTCGGTACGTTTATCGCCTACATTCTATTTACATGCTTGCAATTTATTATCACACTTAAAGTTAAGCATGACCTTCTTCATGTAGGGTATGTACAAAATAAGACGAGGCTACTGGGTTACATACAACTTTTAAGTATCTTCGTCGGTAATATCTTTATTACTATCACTGCATTCCATTTAATAAAAAAACAAAAGACACTTGAATATACATTTGCTGTATACATGTTTCTTACACAGCTCCTTATTATTGCTTTATCAGCACTTAACCTGTTTAAACCGTATGTTGCAGATACATTTCTTTCATCAATGTTTATACTACTTCTAGTCTTAATATTCCAGCTAATCACACTTTTGCTAATAGCAAAGTATGTACAAAATAATAAAATAGCACCTTGGTTCATATACATAGCCATTCCACTTTTACTTACAGCTATAACAGGTAACCTTTTTGCTCTATTGCTTGGAATAAATCTGATTCTAAAAATTTACAGTAACGATAAAACGAGAATGATGCAATGGGATAGTATGTGGAAAAAAATCACGCAGAATACAACAGCTATGCTAGGACTTTTCTTTATCGTTTTTATATTTTCTATTTCTATATGTAGCTATTTAACATTCGACTACAGTATGGCTGTCGAAAATAATTATAATGTTATTCTTCAGGCTCCAAGTCTTGCTTACCCATTCGGAACAGATAATTTCGGAAGAGATTTGTTTTCTAGAATCGTATTTGGAGCTCGTATTTCGCTAGTTGTTGGTTTAATCTCGACGATTATTCCTGTAGTTATTGGTGGTATTTTAGGAGCATTATCAGGCTATTACGGTCACCGTACAGATAATATTATTATGAGACTCCTAGATATCTTATATGCAATTCCAGGTATTTTATTAGCAATTGCAATAATTGCTGCTTTTGGAGCGAATACAACAAATTTAATTGTCGCACTCAGCGTTGGATCCATCCCAACATATGCTCGAACAATGCGAGCAAATGTAATGATGGTATCAAATTATGAATATGTGCTTTCCGCACGTGCATACGGATTAAATAATTTTTCTATTATTTTTAAACATATTGTCCCAAATTCACTTGCGCCAATGATTGTTAAATCGACCCTTACGATTGGAGGTGCTGTCATTGCGACAAGCAGCTTAAGCTACCTAGGATTAGGTGTCGAACCGCACATACCAGAGTGGGGGAACATTTTAAAGATTGGAAGCACGTACCTTGAATCTCATTCCTATTTGGCAATATATCCAGGTCTTGCCATCATTGCTCTTGTCTTATCCTTCAACTTTTTGGGTGATGGCTTGAGAGATGCACTAGATCCAAAATTAGATTAAATCTATCACTATGCTTTGAGGAGGAATTTATTGTGAAAAAAGTTTTAACTTCTCTCCTGCTAACATCTGTATTGTTAGTAGCAGGATGCTCTGTAAATACAAAATCAGAAGTGGCAGAAAAAGAAAAGAAGAAAACTAGTGTAGTTGATGATAAAAATCCAGTAGAAATCGAAATCCTTGGCCAAAGTGGTAGTGAAACGGACATTAATATCGTTCGAGATCAACTTACCAAAAATGGATTCAAAGTGAAATTAAACATCCAACCCGATTATGGAAGTTTCAAAGCGCAGCAAAATGCGGGTAACTATGATGTTGCGTTATCTAGTTGGACCACAGTTACCGGTAATCCTGATTATGCAGTACGTTCATTATTCAAAACAGGTGGAGACTACAGCATACTGGCTGATGCAGAAATCGATAAACTAATCGATAAAGCGAGCACACAGACTCCGAAAGAATATGCAAATACGTACAAACAATTAGAACAACGTCTTGTATTTAATAAAGCCTATATCGTACCGCTTTACACATCATTGAAAACACAAGCTATCAATAAAGATATTTTAAATAAGGATTCAGTAAGATTGGCGAAATCTCGTGCTCTCGTATGGGAATCAATTGATTTCAAAGACACTAGTAAACGTGAAACAGCACCTCTTGTTCTTACGCAAACTGCTTCAACATTAACATCACTTGATCCTATTAAAGGTAATGATGGCTCTATTAATATGATCAATACAAATATGTATGTTCGACTTATCAACCTTACAGATAATGACAAAATCACATCTGAGGGATCTTTATCTCATAACTACAGTATGGCGGAAGGGAATTCAGAATACTATTTCCTACTTAGAGATGATATAAATTTCTCGAAAATTTCGAACAAAAAGGCAGAAGATACTGGTGAACGTGTAGGAGCTGATGATGTAATTTTCTCACTGAATCGAGCAAAAGATAAAAAATCTGTTCCTGATCACCGCACATATAGTTTACATGAACATATTCAAAATGTAGAAATCGTTACAGACCTCAGCACGCTCGATAAAGTGAAACAATCCGGTAATAGTAAATCCGTAAGAGAAGAGCTTGAAAAGGGATTAACTGCAAAAATTACAGAGCTCGTAACTGACAAAAAACAAGCCAATAATAAGGAAGGGAAATATCAAGTTGTAAAACTTACAACTACAACACCTTTTCCACAGGTATTGAACTATTTAGCGCATCAATCCGCAGGTATCGTCTCTAAAGCACAGGTAGAAAGCATCAATACTTATGATGTTGCTTCATTTGATGTAAATAAAGACATTCCTTACGGTGATCAAAATACAGTTACAGATGGAAATAAATATAATAATACGTTATATGCAAGTGGTCCCTATATTCTTTCTTATAAGAATGATTACGAAGCATTTTTCCAAAAGAACCCAAATTATTTAAAAGGGACAAAGCATGAGCCGAAAATTTCAAATGTAACCCTTCGATTCATTAAAGACACAGATAGTGCACTTTCTGCACTACGCAACAATGAGATTTATTTATATTCCAGTGTTCCAGAAACAAAACATGACCTTATCAAAAATGACAATAAATTAGCATTACAAAACATCGAGAGTAATGGTGTAAGCTACCTACTATTTAACACAGCAAATCGCGAAGTTACGAAAAGTGAAGACTTACGAAAAGCTGTTCTCTACTCTATCAATCAAGATGAGATTCTAAGCATTTATCAAAACAAAAAAATTAAAGCTATTTCTACAGTCAGCCCAATTGTGAAAACAGGAAATGAGCTGAAAGCCGATCCAGAGAAAGTACAAAAATTCTTGAGTAACTATAAAGCAAGCAAAAAATAAAAACAAAAAGAGAGTGAACCTAAAGAAAATCTTTTAGTTCACTCTCTTTTTTATTTGATGTTCTCTTCTAAAGTTTGCTTCTTAATATTCCAATGGGATGTATGCCATACCGCCATGCCATCTTTTATGTATAATACTTGTGGTGACTCATGTTTAATACCAAAGTGCTCTGCAGTACGATTCGAAACTTCTCTTGCATCTTGCACATATAAATAATAAGCAGGTACTTCTTTGGCATCGTGACAATATGTCTCGAACTCTGCGTATGCTCCTTGGCTAATTGGGCATGTTGTACTATGTTTAAAAAGAATATATGGTTCTGCTGTTTCTAACAATGCTTCAAACTCTTCCATTGTTTCGATTTTTGTCATGCTCATGTTATTCACCTCTCATACGAATTGGAAGTCTAGAGCGCTTCTCTTTTTTCTCCGCCTTCTCTAACTTTTTCTCTGCTTTTTCTAGTTTTTTCTCTTGTCTAGTAGCTCGAAAATGATTATATACTTCAATCGCTGCGCTACTCCATTGTACAACTTGGGCAACTTTGTCTGCATTATTTTCAATTTCATTTGTTACAGAATCCGATACATTGCGAAGTTTCGTATTTAAAGAATGAATTGTCGTTCCAATTCCGTCTACGCCTTCTACTACTTTATTTAACGACTGAGATTTCTGTTGAATATCATCGGCTAATGCATTCGTCTTATGTAATAATTGCTCTGTCTCTACGCTTATCCCTTGCATTTGTTTCTCTAAGCCTTCTAATGTACTTGCAACATTTTCTAACGTCTTCTGCAATGATAATAAGGTTCTACATGTATATATCACTAAAATTGCAAAAGCAACGGCAGCTATAGCTGCACTTACGTATAAAAGAACTTGCATTTCATCACTTCCTTTATCTTTTTCATACTTTCTCCTATTATACAATCATTTTCCGTTTCGTTCTAATCCTTATGGATCCGCAAGAATTTTCATACTTGTTCGTCAACTGTAACATAAATCAGTCAACAAATTCCAGCAAGTAGGGTACAATAGAAATGGATATATAATTACTAGGGAGGCTTTACATATGAAAGACCCACGTATTGAAACTTTAGCACACAATTTAATTAACTACTCCATCCGCTTACAAAAAGGCGAAAAAGTATTAATCGAAAACTTCGGTCTGCAAAAAGAACTTGTAACTGCACTTGTCAAAGAAGCATATGCAGCTGGTGGTTTCCCATTCGTTTCATTGAAAGATCATCAAGTTGATCGCTCTTTATTAATGGGTGCTACTGAAGAACATTTTGAGCAAATCGCTGCATATGAAGCAAGCGTAATGAAAGATATGGATGCTTATATCGGCCTTCGTTCTGGCGACAACATTAACGAACAAGCTGACGTTCCAAGTGAACGTATGAAAATCCACGGTCAAACAGTTGGTAAAAAAGTTCATAGAGACATCCGCGTTCCAAAAACACGCTGGGTTGTTCTTCGCTACCCAAATGCATCTATGGCGCAGCTTGCGAAAATGAGCACTGAAGCATTCGAGGACTTCTACTTCGAAGTATGTAACTTAGATTACGGTAAAATGGACAAAGCAATGGATAACCTTGTTGAACTGATGAACAAAACAGATAAAGTTCGCCTTGTTGGCCCTGGAACGGACTTAACATTCTCTATTAAAGACATTCCAGCTATTAAATGCTCTGGTCATTTAAATATTCCAGATGGTGAAGTATACTCTGCACCAGTTCGCGATTCTGTTAATGGTACAGTTTCTTACAATACGCCATCACCATATAACGGCTATACATTTGAAAATGTACAACTGAAATTTAAAGATGGCAAAATCGTTGAAGCAACTGCAAATGATACAGAACGTATTAACAAAATCTTTGATACTGACGAAGGTGCACGCTACGTTGGTGAATTTGCAATTGGCGTAAACCCATACATCTTACATCCAATGGGTGATATCCTATTTGATGAAAAAATCGATGGTAGCTTCCACTTCACTCCTGGACAAGCTTACGACAATGCATGGAACGGCAACAACTCTAACATCCACTGGGATTTAGTATGCATCCAACGCCCTGAATACGGCGGCGGTGAAATTTACTTCGATGACGTATTAATCCGTAAAGACGGACGCTTCGTTGTATCTGAATTAGAAGCATTGAATCCTGAGAATTTAAAATAAAAAGAAGAAGAGCTCTCCTTCTAAATAGGAGGGCTCTTCTTGTATTTCTCCACTCTCTTTTCCTTACTTCTAGTCTGACGAGCATGATAATAAAACAAAAGTACAACTGCTAAAATGCCTACTGCTATTGATAAGTATATCGGCCATCCCCAGCGAACATACCCTCTCATACAAACGACGAGTACCATCAATAATTCAAAACAAAATAACAGTCTAATATGCTTCATTGCTCACTCCCGTTATGCTTTCACATCTATTTTCACATGTGGATTTGCTTCTTGAATAAGCAACAACAATTTTTCCTTATTCCGCGGCATGGCAATCATATGCACCTTATATTGATTTGTTGTAATTTCGAGGGATTTTCCAACTTGGCGAACAACTCTCACATCGGATAGTACAATGTCATCATTTAATATACCGTACTTGAGTACACCATTTTCTACCGTATGCTTTTTAATAAATACATCCCAAACGAGCGGGACATTTACAATAAGACAAATTGCCATTCCAATTAGTGCTGATCCCCAGTTTCCATTGTCCATAATGAGCATTCCGATTGGCCAAACAACCATAAGAATTAACATTACACTTACAAAAATCATAATGGGTGTACTTCTTTGGATAGGAAAGTTCATATCATCACCCCTCAACCAAATTATACCATTTGATACAATAAAAAAGCTAGAGACTACTTTAATCTCCAGCTTTCACAAACTATGAAACGCCTTATTCAGCAATATTCTTTGTTGGTCCCTCCATTAAAATGAATGCAACTCATATGGCTCATTGAATCTTCTTCCATTCTGAAGCCAATAAACTATACACCGCAAGATCATGAAAATGATCATATAACCATTCTTCATCTCGCAAAATACCGTCTAAATTAAAACCAAGTCGCTCTGGAATCGCACGACTTTTCTTGTTTTCTACCCCACAACGGATTTCAATCTTGTTTAATTTTAAATCCTCAAACGCATAACGAAGTACCGCTTTTACACTTCGTGTCATAATTCCTTTTTCGCCTGCTTCTTCTGCAAGGTAGTATCCAAGACTTGTTGCTTTCTTAGCCCAGTTCACCTCGTGAATACCAACCATTCCAACGAGCTTTCCTTTGTAACGTATACCTGTCTCAAAACCGTTTCCATCCGCAAATTTCTTCAGCCACATCGGAATAATTTCGTCATATGCATCAGCAGATTTTGTGCCATCTACCCATGGAAGCCATCTTTTTAAATGCTCTCTGTTTTGATCTACTAATTGATATAACTCTTCTTTATGATGTTTTTCTAGTAATTGAAGTTCGATTTCATCATCAACGTGAAGTATGAACATTTCTCCATCCCCCTTTTTAATTTCTTATTATTCTAACACTTTAAATCAGGGAATGTTAAGATTTATATATTCACACTCTCTTTTTTCGTTTTTATAGTAAGAAAACCGGAAGAATATAAAACACCCGTAATAACTAAAATCATTCCTAAATATTGCGGGATTGTTATATTTACTCCTTCCACAAAAGAAATAAACATCGTAACAACGGGAACTAAATTAAAGAACAAAGATGTTTTTGCTGCTCCAATTTTCGCGACTCCTTTATTCCACCAAAGATAACCAAGCACGCTCATTCCAATCGCCATAAATAGGATTGATAGCCATGCTAGTAGAGGAATTTCTGAAATAGGCGCTACACTCTTTTGCATGAAGGAGACCATAATGAAAGCAAGTGCTCCAACAGTCATTGTATATGTGGTTGTTTGTATCGGAGTACCATCCTTAATAAACTTTCTTCCTAGCACACCGTATAAAGCCCAACAAATATTCCCTAATAAAATGTAGAAATCTCCTTTTGAAAAAGCTAAATTTTGTATGACAAAAAACGAACCTTGCGTAATAACAAAAATAACTCCAAGCAATGCAAGTAACATTCCGATAGCTTGACGTTTTACAATTCTTTCGTGCAAAATTATACTGGCCAATATCGTTGTAACAAGTGGATTCGTCGCCATAATAAGCGAGCCGTTTATAGCCTCCGTATTTTTCATTCCTAAAAAGAAAAAGAAGTTAAAGCCAAATACCCCAACTATGCCGAGTAAAATATAATAGCCAATATTTTGTTTCCATACTTCTAACTCAAAGTTTTTTCTTATCTTTAAAATACATAGCATTACAAGAGCAGCTATTCCAAAACGCCATGCCGCAATGTGAACTGCTGAAAAATATTGTACTGCGTATTTCGAAGCATTGAATGTCCCACCCGTAAATATTGCAAAGCCTAACAACTGAACATACACTTTATTTTTCATTGTCTTCCTCCAAGGCTTTGTCTTCTAAAAAACCATAATAAATCTCTAATTTATTCTCTGTTAGTTCTATTACACGCTGTAATTGCTCTTGCTGTTCCTTTAAACGTTCCAAATGAACTGTTAAAATCGAAATACGTTTTTTTATTTTAGCTGGTACTTCTTCTTTTCTTTGCTTAATTTCTTCTATAATGCAACCGTCACTTGCAAACTCTGCTATCTCTTCTAGTGACATTCCTGTTTGTTTTAACGAGTACAAAAATTTCAACAAGCGTACATCTACTTCTGTATATTGGCGAATGCCGCTATTCCGTGTCGGTGGTGGTAATAATCCCAGTTTTTCATAATAGCGAAGTGTATGAATGCTCATCCCTGTTAACTCTGCTACTTCACCAATCTTATACATGTTATCTCCCCCTTGTTTTTTCACATTTTCATCTTACAACTTAGAGTTAACTCTAGGTCAATACATAAATAAAAAAAGACGTGCAGCCACCGCTGCACGTCTTCCCTTTATTACTTCTCCGCAACTTGCACTTCTTTCACGTAAGCCGCTTCGAATTTTTGGATGTCACCTGCGCCCATGAAAATAAGAACGCCGTTTTTATGTTTCTTTAATACATCCGTTGTTGTATCTGTAATTAATTCTGCACCATCAATACGTTGTTGCAGATCTTGAATCGTTAAGTCACCTTTGTTTTCACGTGCTGATCCGAAAATATCACATAGATATACTTGATCAGCCTTGCTTAGGCTTTCTGCAAACTCATCTAAGAACTTTTCTGTACGTGAGAATGTGTGCGGCTGGAATACAGCGACAATTTCACGCTCTGGATGTTTTTGACGAGCTGCTTCAATCGTTGCGTTAATTTCTGTCGGATGGTGTGCATAATCATCAATGATGACCTGTTCTCCCATCGGCTTTTCATTAAAGCGACGTTTTACACCTTCAAACGTTGTTAATTGATGTTTTACTGCTTCTACATCAACATTTTCATAATGACAAAGCGCAATAACTGCTAGTGCATTTAAGACGCTATGATTGCCGTATCCTGTGATTTTGAACGTTTCATAATACGTATTACGAACGAATACATCGAATACAGTACCATCTGTTCTCTTTTGGATGTTACGTGCTTGGAAATCATTATCTTCACCAAATCCATAGAAAATAACAGGTACTTTCGCTTGAATTTTTTGAAGTTCTTCATCATCACCACATGCAATAATTCCTTTTTTCACTTGAAGCGCCATCTCTTGGAATGCACTAAACACATCATTAATGTCTGTAAAGTAGTCTGGATGGTCAAAATCAATATTTGTCATAATTGCATAGTCTGGATAGTAAGACAAGAAATGACGACGATACTCACATGCCTCAAACACAAAATACTTACTATTTTCTACCCCATGCCCTGTTCCATCTCCAATAAGGTAAGATGTTGGGTGTGCACCTTGCATTACATGGGCTAACAAACCAGTTGTTGATGTTTTTCCATGTGCACCTGTTATAGCAACACTTGTATACTTACTCATAAGGTCCCCTAAAAAGTGATGGTAACGGTGTACTGGGAGATTTAACTCTTTCGCCGCTACAATTTCTTCATGCGTATCAGGGAATGCATTTCCGGCGATAATCACTTGTCCTTCTTTTACATTGTTTTTATCAAAAGGAAGGATGGAGATACCACGCTTTTCCAATGCTGTTTGTGTAAAGAAACGCTTTTCAAAATCAGAACCTTGAACAGTATGCTTCATATCATGAAGAATTTGTGCTAATGAACTCATTCCTGTTCCTTTAATTCCTACAAAATGGTAAACTGTCATCTTAAAGAACCTCCAACATTTCGAACTAATACAACGGCCTATCTATAAGACAGTATATGAATCTTTTCTTATTTTGGTAATCATCATACATTTTCGATATAGCGGAACTTTTATCATTTCTCACCAATCGGGATAAACACGTACGTACTTCTTATATGTCCACAACAAACTTATTATAGCAAAAAACAATCCGTTATACTATGATAACAGAAAAACTGATAGGGTCAATCACCTATCAGTTTTTCAAGTTTTTACATCTCTTCTCTTTTTTCTAATTCAACACGCTCTAAACGTGGGTTTGGACGATATTTACGTCCAGCCTTCGCTTCTGGTTTTCCATTTAATTCTACATTATCACCTGTAAAACCAATATTCATCTTTAATAAACTGCTTCCTACTCCGTATAAATCTACAGGAACATTTTGCGCTTCAAATTCACGAATACGTTTTTCATCGAATCCACCAGTTACAACAATATCTACGTGCTGGAACCCTTCCTCATCGAGCGCTTTACGAAGAGCGAAAACAAGTGATGGATTGACACCACGTGGGTCAAATGTTCCAAGCACTTCTGGATGACGAATGAAATACTGATCAATCATTGTACGTGATGTATCAATACGTACACCTTTTAATTCTGAACCGAATTCACGTGCAACGCGAAGCCCATCTGTAATAACATCATTGTTATAGTCAATCAGTACAACAAGATCGTCCTCTGGAAACTTTTTATGGTATGCTTTCGCAGCTTCTACAACATCACCATTAAACATTTGAATTAATGCGTGAGGCATTGTCCCCATTCCACTCTTGCCCCACCATTCATTCATTGCATGCGTTGCCTGTGCGCTCATGCCACCGATATACGCAGCATATCCGTCACCAGCTTGCTGTGTATAATGATCATCACGGTCTCCCATGAAAATAACAGGTTTTGCTTTTTCACCGCTGCGAGCAGCTTGTACAACGTTATATACATTTGTCGCAACAGATGTACGACGAGCTAAAATCCCATCAATTACACCTTCTAAAAATCCGAAATATTCATAAGGCCCTGTAATTGTTAGAACTGTTTCAAATGGATTAATATTGTCCCCATCCTTTAAAGAATGAATTTCAAGTTCTTCAGGATGTGTAGCGAATGTTTGTAACAATGCTAATACTTCATCTGTTCCGCAAAGTACCGCATGTTCTTTTTGGAAAAATTGCATTGTCACAACACTTTTTGGGCGAAATTCTTGAATAATGTCACGAGTTTTTAAAAAGTAAACAGCAGAGAACCAGCCTTCCCCAACTCGTTCATCAAATTTAAATGTTTTATTTGTTAGTCGATTGATTTCACCTTTTAATTTTAATTCAATTTCTTTCATGTCGTTTACTCCCTACTTTACTATCCAACATTTTCTCTTAGTATACAGCAAAACCGCTTCCTATACATTCGTTTCCTGCATAGCAGCAAACTCATCCTCTGAAATAAGGACATCCCTCGGTTTTGTTCCCCGTGCTTCGGAAATAATTCCTTGCGCTTCCATCTCTTCAATAAGACGTGCCGCACGATTATAACCAATACGGAATTTTCTCTGTACAGAAGATGTGGACGCGCCCCCTTGTTCTACAACAAATTGACATGCATCAAAAAACAGTTCATCTTCGGCTTCATGTTGCTCTGTTTTTGCCAATAAATCCTCTTGCTTAAATAAATAGTTTGGTTTCATTTGCTTTTTCACATGTTCAACTGTTTTTTCAATTTCATCATCTGATACGTATACACCTTGCACACGAACAGGTTTTGACGTACCGTTTCCTAAAAATAGCATATCACCGCGGCCAAGTAATTTTTCCGCGCCCCCAATATCAATGATTGTACGTGAATCGACTTGGGATGATACTGTAAACGCAATACGCGTTGGAATATTCGATTTAATTAATCCTGTAATAACATCTACAGATGGACGCTGCGTTGCAACTAATAGATGAATACCACAAGCACGTGCTTTTTGAGCAATACGGCAAATTGCTTCCTCAACATCACCAGGAGCAACCATCATTAAATCAGCTAACTCATCAATCACAATGACGATATATGGTAATGCCTCACCTGGAACTTCCTGCTCGCTCACAATTGTATTATAACGATTTAAATCACGTGCACCAGCATGCGCAAACAATTCATAACGGCGCTCCATCTCTTCTACAGCCCATTTTAACGCTGCTGTAGCTGCTTTTACATCGGTAATAACAGGTGCTACAAGATGTGGAACAGAATTATATGGTGCAAGCTCTACCATTTTTGGATCAATCAGCATCAACTTCACTTCATGCGGTTTTGCTTTATATAAAATACTCGTTAAAATCGCGTTAATGCACACACTTTTCCCTGAACCAGTCGCACCAGCAATCAGTCCATGTGGCATTTTCCTAATATCCGTTACAATTGGTTCTCCAGAAATATCAAGCCCAAGTGCAACCGTAAGCGGGGATTCACTCTTCGTGAACACAGGGCTTCTCAAGATTTCCCTTAGAAATACCGGCTTACTCTCTTTATTCGGAACCTCAATTCCGATTGCGCTTTTCCCTGGAATCGGTGCTTCAATTCGAATATCTTTTGCAGCTAAACTCAGCTTAATATCATCGCTTAAGTTTGTAATTTTATTTACTTTCACACCTGGATCAGGTTGTACTTCAAAGCGGGTTACAGCCGGTCCTTGTGAAACATTAATAACATGAGCCCCAACATGGAAATTATTAAACGTCGTATCTAATAATTCTTTCTGTTCTTCTAACCATTCTGTATTATCTAACGCCGCTTGCGTAGGGATCGTCAATAATGTTAATGGTGGCATTGTATATTCCGGCGGTGTTTGCAGTACATTACGCATATCATTCTCTCTTTTGGCTACAACGTATGCTTTTTCTTGTACTCCTCCATTTGCAACAGGTGCCTTCACTTCTGTTTGCTGTACTGGCTTCCCTATTACTCGAGCTTCCGCTACAACTCGTTCTACTGGTCTCTCTTCTACTTGAGTTTCTACCACAACTTGTTCTACTGCTCTCTCTTTCACTTGAGTTTCCACTACAACTTGCTGTGCTGGTTTCTCTTCCACTTGGGTTTCCACTACAACTTGTTCTACTGCTCTCTCTTTCACTTGAGTTTCCACTACAACTTGCTGTGCTGGTTTCTCTTCCACTTGGGTTTCCACTACAACTTGCTGTGCTGGTTTCTCTTCCACTTGGGTTTCCACTACAACTTGCTGTGCTGGTTTCTCTTCCACTTGGGTTTCCACTACAACTTG
>NZ_JAHCDO010000035.1:0-36416 GCF_050768835.1 Bacillus pfraonensis
CGCGTATTAATATTCATGCATTGGATCCAGTCTATGTAGTGGGAAAGATTAGTTTTACTTCATTTATGGAACGAGTAAACGTATGGGATGTTGTTCGAAACACCATTACTGGGCAAAAAGGTCTCGGTGGTATTGAGACCCGAGGACTTTTACGAACAGGGTTACCTTTTCAATATTATGAAGAGTAAGCAAGGTATATATGTACCTTGCTTTTTTTAGGATAACTTGGTAAAAGGTGTACCTTAAACAAGGATTTGTAAGTGTTTGGATAAAAAAAGATAGGAACGTACAGACTATATAATGATACTTTTACAATATAGTAATTCTTCTATCTATTCGAACGCATTAGGTTTTGCGAAGATATTGTCCGTTACGTATAGGCAATGACTGGGATAGATATATCATGTATTTATGTATTCACTCTAAATTACAGCGAGGTGTAGCAAAGTATATGTCAAAACGTTTAGATGAAATAAAAAGTGAATTAGATCATCATCTTGGGAAGCGCCTTATGTTAAAGGCGAATAGTGGAAGAAGAAAAACAGTGGAGCAATCAGGGGTACTAGCAGAAACGTATCGTTCTGTTTTTGTGGTACAGTTAGATCAACAAGAGGATACGCTGCAACGTGTGTCCTATAGCTATGCAGATGTTTTAACGGAAACGGTGGAATTAACATTTTATGATGACCCTCAGAACGAGGTTATTTTAGGATAACGCCCCAGTGTATTACATATATTCCCATAAATAAATAAGTCCGTTTTTTTGTAAACTAATTGTACCGTAGCAAAATAAGGAGGGACCCTGCATTGAGTAGACGAAGAGGAGTCATGTCAAATCAGTTTAAAGAAGAGCTTGCAAAAGAGCTTGGATTTTATGATGTTGTTCAGAAAGAAGGATGGGGCGGAATTCGTGCGAAAGATGCTGGTAATATGGTGAAACGGGCCATTGAGATTGCAGAGCAACAATTAATGAAACAAAACCAGTAGTTGTAAGATAACTTCTATGCTACGGTAGCCGAGGAGAAATTCCTCGGCTTTTTGCACGCTAAAAGGCACTATCATTTTGCATAAGTAGTTTCATTCTGAATGCTTTTCGTTATAATTAGGGAAGTGTCATCGTCTTACTATAAATTTATGGTAAAATAAACGATAAAAGATTGAGTACATAGAGTGGGTGAATAGATTGAAGCTACTAGTGAAAGCACCAGCAAAGATTAATCTGTCGTTAGATGTACTAGGGAAAAGACAAGACGGCTATCATGAAGTAAAAATGATTATGACAACAATCGATTTAGCAGATCGTTTAGAGCTAACGGAGTTATCAGAAGACCGCATTGAAATTGTGTCCCATAATCGGTATGTCCCAGACGACCAGCGAAATTTAGCTTATCAAGCAGCGAAATTATTAAAAGAGAGATTCGGGGTGAAGAAAGGCGTATCTATTTCGATTGAAAAAACAATTCCAGTGGCAGCAGGATTAGCAGGTGGAAGCAGCGATGCAGCAGCTACATTACGAGGACTTAATAGGTTATGGAATTTAGGGTTAAAAATAGATGAACTAGCGGAACTTGGAGCAGAAATTGGATCTGATGTATCCTTTTGTGTATATGGTGGAACAGCAATTGCTAAAGGAAGAGGAGAAAAGATTGAACATATAAAGACGCCTCCTTCTTGTTGGGTTATTTTAGCTAAGCCTCACATTGGTGTATCTACTGCTGACGTATATGGGAATTTACAATTAAATCGTGTTACACATCCAGATGTAGAGCAGATGGTTGAATCCATTAATAGCGGCGACTATAAAGGAATTTGTAGTGCTGTGGGGAATGTACTAGAAGATGTAACGTTTAAGATGCACCCTGAAGTTGCACGCATTAAGGCACAGATGAAGCGTTTTGGTGCAGATGCAGTTTTAATGAGTGGTAGTGGACCAACTGTATTTGGATTGGTACATCATGATTCAAGAATGCATCGTATTTATAATGGCTTAAAAGGATTTTGTGAACAAGTATATGCAGTACGTTTATTAGGAGAGAGAGAAACTCTTGAATAAAGACGTATAATAAGTTATGATTTGGTTAGAATATTCGTGATTTGGGGTGAGAGTGTGAAAATTAGACGGAGTACAAGACTAGTCGATATGACTTACTATTTATTGCAAAATCCTCGTCAGTTAGTTTCTCTCACTTTTTTTGCTGAACGGTATCAGTCAGCTAAGTCCTCTATTAGTGAAGATTTAGTTATTATTAAGCAAACGTTTGAACAGCAAGGGGTCGGCACATTGCAAACGATACCAGGGGCAGCAGGAGGAGTGAAATATATACCATATATAAGTGAAGAAGAAGCAAATCTGATTATTAATGATCTATGTAGTTTATTTGAGAATCCAGATCGCATTCTTCCAGGTGGATACTTATATATGACGGATCTTTTAAGTAATCCGCGTTATATCAATGGAGCGGGTCGCCTATTTGCCTCTGTATTTGCAAAACAACCAATTGATGCGGTTATGACGGTAGCAACAAAAGGGATTCCGCTTGCATATGCGGTAGCAAATTATTTAGATGTACCTGTGGTAATTGCAAGAAAAGATAATAAGGTAACAGAAGGGCCTACAGTTAGTATTAACTATGTATCAGGTTCATCTAAGCGCATTCAAACAATGACTTTAGCAAAACGTAGTCTTCCGGAAGGTGCTAATGTTTTAATTGTTGATGATTTCATGAAGGCTGGTGGAACAATTCAAGGCATGATTAGTATGTTAGAAGAGTTTAATGCCAACGTTATTGGAATCGGTGTATTAGTAGAATCAACAGATATTGAAGAAAGACTTATTAATAACTTTGTTTCTTTAATCCGTTTATCAGAAGTAGATATTAAAGAGAAAACAATTCAAGTGGAAAAAGGGAATTACTCACTTGTACCATTTGAAGAAGGGCTTGTAGAAGCTGAATAAAAAGGTAAAGCATATGCTTTATCTTTTTTTGTAAATGAAAGTGCTAGTAGGCGGTAAGCCTTTTCTTATATAAATCCTTTCTGTTTTAGGTGGAAGCGGTCAGCACCTTTTCCTATCCCATGCCAAGTGAAAATAAAGAGAGAACAAATTCAGATGATTTTATGTTCTTATTGGCAGCAACTTGTATGTTGAAAAGTCAAAAGGGGTTTATGTAACTAAAGTTTTACCGCCTACTAGCAAGGTACATTCTATTTGTTTTAGAATAGGTGAACGAAGTTCGTAGGGGTAAATTATTTTTGAAATTAACAATAAAAGGGTGAGAAAATATGAAAGTAGTTCAAACAAATCAAGCACCACAAGCAATTGGTCCATATTCACAAGGAATTATCGTAAATAATATGTTTTATAGCTCAGGACAAATTCCATTAACAGCAGGTGGAGAACTTGTAACAGGTGATGTAAAAGTACAGACAGAACAAGTATTTCAAAATTTACAGGCTGTATTAGAGGAAGCGGGAGCGTCATTTGATACAGTTGTAAAAACCACTGTATTTTTAAAAGATATGGATGATTTTAATGATGTAAACGAAGTGTATGGAACATATTTTTCCACACATAAACCAGCTCGTTCTTGTGTACAAGTTGCAAAATTACCGAAAGATGTTTCCGTGGAGATTGAAGTAATCGCCCTTATAAAATAAGTATTTGTAAGCGATAACGTTAATAAATTCTTATATTCCACTAAGTTAAAAATTTTTATCTTAAAAATTTTTAAAAAATTAGAGGAAAAATAGAAAATTTGTGGAATTTATACAAACATATCGCTTATTTAGAAAAGGGTGGTGAACACAAGATGGAAGTGACTGACGTAAGATTACGCCGCGTAAACACAGAAGGCCGTATGAGAGCGATTGCCTCTATTACTCTAGACCATGAATTTGTTGTTCATGATATTCGTGTAATTGATGGCAATAATGGATTATTTGTAGCAATGCCAAGTAAACGTACTCCAGATGGAGAGTTCCGTGATATTGCACATCCGATTAATTCTAATACACGCTCTAAAATTCAAGATGCGGTTTTAACTGAGTATCACCGTTTAGGCGAGTTAGAAGAAGTTGAGTTTGAAGAAGCTGGAGCTTCGTAAAATTCGAATAAAAAGAGCTCGAATAAAAAGAGCTCTATAATTTTGTAACAAACTCCTGTAAACACTTACAGGAGTTTGTTTTTTTAGTTGTAAATCCATTTCGATCTTCTAGCACCTAATTTCCGGCTGTGAAAATAAAAGAAGACCTCCACTCGTTTACTCCGTTTGTTTTCATATGGCATGAGATCCAAAAAGACCCCAACCGCTACTATGCAAGGGCGGATGCTCTTTCCCACTCAAAAAAGAAAGGTTTTATATTTATTTTGAATAAAACCTTCAGCTAATTAAAGCTTCAATGTATTCCCCACGTCATATGTAAAATCCTAATTTCTTTAAAATCATTCGAAATAGTATATCTTATTTCCTAAAAAAAGATACTAAAGAGTAAAACATCTTATAAGAAGTATGGTAAAATTTAATAGTTATGCTGTGTTTCTTGAAATATATAGTGATTTAGGATAATATCTTTAATGGATAAATAGGTTGCGATGGAGGGTCTATATGTCAAACAGATTTGCAGTGATTCTAGCTGCAGGTAAAGGCACGCGTATGAAGTCCAAGCTATACAAAGTGCTTCATCCTGTATGCGGAAAACCAATGGTACAGCATGTAGTCGATCAAGTATCTCAATTAGGATTGCAGAAACTTGTAACGGTAGTTGGACATGGTGCTGAAAAAGTGCAAGAACAACTAGGGGACGTAAGTGAATTTGCATTACAAGCAGAACAACTTGGTACAGCGCATGCTGTTGATCAAGCTGCTGATGTACTTGCAAATGAAGAAGGAACAACTTTAGTTATTTGTGGTGATACACCACTTATAACAGCTGAAACAATGGAAGCATTGTTAAAGCATCATGAAGAAGCAGGGGCTAAGGCGACAGTGCTAACGGCATACATAGAAGAACCTGCTGGATATGGCCGTATTGTGCGTAATGAACACGGTCATGTTGAAAAAATCGTTGAGCATAAAGATGCAAATGAAGTAGAGCTATCTATTAAAGAAATTAATACAGGTACGTATTGTTTTGATAATAAAGCACTATTTGCTTCACTTTCTAAAGTTTCAAATGATAACGTACAAGGTGAATACTACCTTCCGGATGTTATTGAAATTTTGAAAAATGAAGGTCATATTGTATCAGCTTATCAAACGGAGCATTTTGATGAAACGTTAGGTGTTAACGACAGAGTCGCTCTATCGCAAGCGGAAATTATTATGAAGAATCGTATCAACCATAAGAACATGGTGAATGGTGTTACAATTATTGATCCAAGTAACACATACATTTCTGCGGATGCAATTATTGGTAGTGATACAGTTCTTCATCCAGGAACGATTATTGAGGGTAAAACTGTAATTGGTTCTGATTGTGAAATTGGTCCACATACAGTAATACGTGATAGTGAAATTGGAGACCAGACAACAATTCGTCAATCTACTGTACATGATAGTAAGATTGGTACGGAAGTTTCAGTCGGACCATTTGCACATATTCGCCCAGATTCAGTTATTGGTGACGAAGTACGCGTTGGAAACTTCGTGGAAATTAAAAAGACTGTTTTTGGTAATAGAAGTAAAGCTTCACACTTAAGTTATATCGGGGATGCACAAGTTGGAGAAGACGTGAATCTTGGTTGTGGTTCAATTACGGTGAACTACGATGGCAAGAATAAATTCAAAACGGTTATTGGAGATGGCGTATTTATTGGTTGTAATTCAAACCTTGTTGCTCCTGTAACAGTTGAAGATGGTGCTTATGTTGCGGCAGGATCTACAATTACAGAGACTGTTCCATCAAAAGCATTATCAATTGCGCGTGCACGTCAAGTTAACAAAGAAGACTATGTTGATCAATTGCTGAATAAGAAAAAATCATAATGTGGAGGGTTAATCTAGATGTCGACTCAATATCTAAATTCTAATTTGAAAGTATTCTCTTTAAACTCTAATAAGGAACTTGCTGAGCAAATTGCAAAGCATATTGGAGTAGGGTTAGGGAAATGTTCTGTTGACCGTTTTAGTGATGGAGAAGTTCAAATTAACATTGAAGAAAGTATTCGTGGTTGCGATGTATTCATTATTCAATCTACAAGCTTCCCAGTAAACGAACATATCATGGAATTACTTATTATGATCGATGCCCTAAAGCGTGCATCTGCAAAAACAATTAATATTGTTATTCCTTATTATGGTTATGCGCGTCAAGACCGTAAAGCGCGTTCTCGTGAACCAATTACATCGAAACTTGTAGCAAACTTGCTTGAAACAGCAGGTGCAACTCGTGTAATCACTCTAGATTTACATGCTCCACAAATTCAAGGGTTCTTTGATATTCCAATCGACCACTTAATGGGTGTACCGATTCTTTCTGATTACTTTGAGACAAAAGGTCTTAAAGATATCGTAATCGTATCTCCTGACCACGGTGGTGTAACACGTGCAAGAAAAATGGCAGATCGTCTAAAAGCGCCAATCGCTATTATTGACAAGCGTCGTCCTCGTCCGAACGTAGCGGAGGTTATGAACATTATTGGTAATATCGAAGGTAAGACAGCAATTTTAATTGATGACATCATTGATACAGCTGGTACAATTACATTGGCAGCAAACGCTCTTGTTGAGAACGGTGCTTCTGAAGTATATGCTTGCTGTACACACCCAGTTTTATCTGGACCAGCAATTGAGCGTATCCAAAACTCAAATATTAAAGAGTTAGTTGTAACAAACTCTATTGTATTACCAGAAGAGAAGAAAATTGATAAAGTACACGAGCTTTCTGTTGCTCCATTAATTGGAGAAGCAATCATTCGTGTTTATGAAGAAGAATCTGTAAGTGTATTATTCAATTAATTGGATAGAATGAGACGTAACCAAAATTGGTTACGTCTTTTCGTATCGTAAAAAGAAAGTAGTGGTACAAGAATGAAATTAATAGTAGGACTTGGGAACCCAGGTAGAGAATATGAATTAACAAGGCATAATATTGGGTTTATGGGAATTGATGAGCTTGCGAAACGATGGAACATTTCCTTAAACGAACAAAAGTTTAAAGGGATGTATGGTTCAGGTTTTGTTAATGGTGAGAAGGTAATTTTATTAAAGCCACTTACGTATATGAATCTGTCTGGAGAAAGCATCCGTCCGCTTATGGAGTACTATAAGATTGATGTAGAAGATTTTGTTGTCATGTATGACGATTTAGATATTCCAGTAGGTAAATTGCGCCTTCGTATGAAAGGTAGTGCAGGCGGTCATAATGGTGTGAAATCGACAATTGCTCATTTAGGTACGCAAGAATTTCAACGTATTCGTATGGGAATTGATCGTCCGAAAAATGGTATGAAGGTAGTGGATTATGTATTAGGGCGTTTCACAGCAGAAGAGCTGCCAGAGGTAAATCAATCCATTGAAAAAGCTGCGGATGCATGTGAAGAGTGGTTAAAGAAACCATTTCTTCAAATTATGAATACTTTTAACAGTTAATGTTCTAATTTGGAATATTTTATGATGTTTTTATCCATACTAGTAGTAATTGTACGTTTAGGAGGATAGTATGGAAGGACATTATTACTGTAGACATTGTGGAGGTAACGTGGGTTCCATCACCGCAGAAAAGGTATACAGCAAAGTTTTATTTCAACTAACAGAGCAAGAACGATTGGATATGATTCATTTTCATGAAAATGGAAATATATATATAAAAACAATCTGTGAGTCGTGCCAAGAAACGCTCTCATCTTATCCAGAGTATTATGAGTATGAAAAATTTCTGCAATAAAATGTTGTCGCTTTGGCATGTCCAAAGCATTTTTCTGTTTTCTTTTTCCAAAATATTTGCATAAAAATATATTAACTTGCTCTTTTATGTTGAGAGGAGTTTTGAAAATGATAGGGTTATTAGAGCAATTTTATAAAAACAAAGAAATACAATCCGTTATTAATGGACTAGAAGAAGGATTGAGGGAACAGCTTGTATCAGGTATGGCAACTTCTTCTCGTTCTTTATTAATGGCTGCTTTATATAAAAAAACAAAGCAGTCACAGCTTGTTGTTACACACAATTTATTTCAAGCACAAAAAGTATATGAGGATTTGGTTTCATTACTTGGTGAACAGGATGTATGGTTATATCCAGTTAATGAATTAATTGCGTCGGAAATAGGGGTTGCAAGTCCAGAACTAAAAGCACAGCGTATTGAGGTTTTAAATCGTTTAGCAATGGGTGAGCAAGGCATCATTGTTGTCCCGGTTGCTGGTTTACGTAGATTTTTACCAATAAAAGAACTATGGAAGCAAAAGCAGATTGAAATTAATCTAGGGCAAGAGATTGATTTAGATGCATTGCTTCATACGTTGCATCATATTGGATATGAACGTAAATCAATGGTAGAAGCACCTGGGGAATTCAGTTTACGTGGGGGAATATTAGATATTTACCCGTTAACTGAAGAATTACCGTTTCGTATAGAATTCTTTGATACAGAGGTAGATTCTATTCGCTCATTTGATGTAGAAGAACAGCGCTCTCAAGATAAAAGGGGAAGCGTGAAATTTGGTCCTGCGACGGAATTTTTATTTTCAAAAGATGAACTAAAATTAGGAGTGGAGCGTCTTGAAGAAGGTTTAATGAAGACGATGCAGAAGCTCTCTGATGATAAAATCAAGACAGCGGTGCTTGAAACGGTTAGTCATGAGATAGAAATATTGAAAAACGGACAGACCATAGAGCAAATGTTTAAATATTTATCTATTTTTTACAAAGAACATGCTAGTCTAATAGACTATTTACCTGAGAATGGTGTTGTTATTTTAGATGAAATTTCGCGTATCCAAGAAACGGCATCACATCTTGAGACAGAAGAAGCAGAATGGTATACATCGCTTCTAAGTGAAGGAGCAATTATTCAAGATCTGGTGTTCTCACACCAATTTGAAGAGTTTCTACATCATAAAAAAAGAAGCTTTGTATATTTAACATTATTTTTACGCCATATTGCACATACGCACCCGCAAAATATTGTGAATGTAACGTGTAAAACAATGCAGGACTTTCATGGACAAATGCAGTTGTTAAAAACAGAAATTGATAGATGGACTGAAGGGAATTTCACGGCAGTTGTATTAGGGACAGACGAAGAGCGCGCAAAAAAATTACAGTATATTTTAAGTGATTATGATATTGAAGCAGATATTATAGAATCTACAGATATATTACTGCCTGGTCGCCTTCAAATTGCTGTAGGTGATTTGCATGCAGGATTTGAAATGCCGATGCAAAAACTTGTTGTGATTACAGAAAAAGAGCTGTTCCATAAGAAAGTAAAAAAATCACAACGCAAGCAAAAACTTTCAAATGCAGAGCGTATTAAAAGTTATTCAGAGTTAAAAGTTGGAGACTACGTTGTTCACGTCAATCATGGTATCGGTAAATTTTTAGGAATTGAAACGCTAGAAATTAATGGTGTCCATAAAGATTATTTGAACATTAAATATCAAGGTAACGATAAGTTATATGTGCCAATTGAACAAATTGATCAAGTACAAAAATATGTAGGATCCGAAGGTAAGGATCCGAAAGTTTATAAACTTGGTGGGAATGATTGGAAAAAAGTTAAAACGAAGGTAGAAAAATCTGTACAAGATATTGCAGATGACTTAATTAAATTGTATGCAGAGCGTGAGGCTTCAAAGGGATATGCATACACGCCGGATACTGCGGAGCAACAGGAATTTGAATCATCTTTCCCATATCAGGAGACAGAAGATCAGTTGCGTTCTATTGAAGAAATTAAGAAAGATATGGAACGTGGTCGTCCGATGGATCGACTTCTATGTGGTGATGTTGGATATGGAAAAACGGAAGTTGCCATTCGTGCAGCGTTCAAAGCAATTATGGATGAAAAGCAAGTTGCAATTTTAGTACCGACAACGATACTTGCACAACAGCACTATGAAACGATTAGAGAGCGTTTTCAAGACTATCCAATTAATATTGGATTGTTAAGTAGATTCCGTACTAGAAAACAACAAAATGAAACAATTAAAGGTTTGAAAGATGGAACAGTTGATATTGTTATTGGAACACATCGTATTTTATCTAAAGATGTAACCTATAAAGATTTAGGTTTGCTAATTATTGATGAAGAACAACGATTTGGTGTTACGCATAAAGAAAAGATTAAACAATTGAAAGCGAATGTTGATGTATTAACATTAACAGCAACGCCAATTCCACGTACGCTTCATATGTCTATGCTCGGTGTAAGGGATCTATCTGTTATTGAGACACCACCAGAAAATCGTTTCCCAGTACAAACGTATGTGGTTGAGTATAACCCGGGGTTAATTCGAGAAGCGATAGAACGGGAACTGGCAAGGGGCGGCCAAATTTATTTCTTATATAACCGTGTTGAAGATATTGAAAGAAAAGCAGATGAAATCTCTATGTTAGTTCCAGAGGCACGTGTGACGTATGCACATGGGAAAATGAATGAGAGTGAATTAGAGTCTGTCATGCTATCGTTTTTAGATGGGCAGCATGATGTTCTTGTAAGTACAACGATTATTGAAACAGGTGTTGATATCCCTAATGTCAACACATTAATTGTATTTGATGCCGATCGTATGGGATTATCACAGCTTTATCAGCTTCGTGGGCGCGTTGGTCGTTCAAACCGTGTTGCTTATGCATACTTTGCGTATAAGCGTGATAAAGTGTTATCAGAGGTCGCTGAGAAGCGTTTACAAGCAATTAAAGAATTCACAGAACTTGGGTCAGGATTTAAAATTGCAATGCGAGATTTATCCATTCGTGGCGCTGGTAACTTGTTAGGAGCTGAGCAACATGGATTTATTGATTCCGTCGGATTCGATCTATACTCTCAAATGTTAAAAGATGCGATTGAACAGCGTAAAGGAACACAAGGAATTGAAAATACGATTGATGTTGAAATTGATTTAGAAGTGGATGCATACTTGCCAGACGCTTATATTTCAGATAGTAAACAAAAAATTATGATGTACAAACAATTTAGAGGTGTCTCTACGATTGAAGATATTGAAGAATTACAAGAAGAAATGATTGATCGTTTCGGAGACTATCCGCAAGAAGTTGGATATTTATTACAAATTGCAAATATTAAAGTATTAGCAACGAAAGAACAGATTGAGCTAATTAAACAAACAAAATTTGAAGTAACGTTTTTATTCTCAGAACAAGCAAGCCAAAATATTGATGGTGGAAAATTATTTATGCTTGGTAATAGTTTTGGTCGTATGATTGGGCTTGGTATGGAAGGTTCTCGTTTGAAAGTTGTTATGAAAACGAATGGATTAGAGACATCAAAATGGTTAACAATCGCTGAAAATTTATTAAAAGGTTTGTCTGACGTGAAAAAAGAAGTAATAAATGCCTAAAACAAAATAAAAAATGCAATTCGACGTGCATAGAAGAACTAATGTGTAAAATACTATGTCTAACAGTTGGTGATTTTTACATGAACAGGTAAATTCACCACTTTCATCATCAGTAGAAAGTGAGGCAGCATTAGAATGAAAGCAACTGGAATCGTACGTCGAATTGATGATTTAGGTAGGGTAGTAATTCCGAAAGAAATTCGTAGGACCCTTCGTATCCGAGAAGGGGATCCGCTAGAAATTTTTGTTGATCGCGATGGAGAAGTTATTTTGAAAAAATATTCTCCGATTAGTGAATTAGGTGATTTTGCAAAAGAGTATGCAGATGCTTTATACGATAGTTTAGGACATAACGTACTCGTATGTGATCGCGATTCTATTATCGCTGTAGCAGGAGTATCTAAAAAAGAATACTTAAATAAAAGTGTTGGCGATTTAGTGGAAAAAACGATGGAAGATCGGAAATCTGTTGTTATGACAGATGAAAGTGAAATATCGATTATCGATGGTGTAACTGAAAAGGTTAGTTCTTATACAGTTGGACCAATCGTTGCAAATGGAGATCCAATTGGAGCTGTTATCATCTTTTCAAAAGAAGAAATTATAAGTGAAGTAGAGCATAAGGCAGTAAATACTGCTGCAAGTTTTTTAGCGAAACAAATGGAACAGTAATTTTTCTTAATTATAATATTTTTTTATGAAAAGGAATTTTTTTCGGAAAGTAGGATTGTATTTCATTAAAAGGTAGCATCTTGCTACCTTTTTTAATTGTATAAATCTAAAAAGAAGCCTGTTTTTTTCTTTGTGATATAATACGAGGGATGAGAATAGGAAAAGGAGTTTTCTCGTATGGAAGCGAAGAAGTATCAAGCTTTTTGGCGCGGGGCTATTATATTAACGATTGCAAGTTTTGTTACGAAAGTATTAAGCGCTTTTTACCGTATTCCATATCAAAATATAGCGGGGGATATTGGTTTTTATATTTATCAACAAATTTACCCGTTTTATGGATTTTGTTTAATTTTAGCTACTTATGGTTTCCCTATTATCATTTCTAAGATGGTAGCGGAGCGTTTGGAACAAGGAAAGCAGGAAGAAGCAGAGGAGATTATTTGTGTTTCTTTTTGGTTTTTATTAGGAATCGGTTGTATAGGTTTCTTTACATTGTTTTTTGGTGCTCACACGATTGCATCACTCATGGGCGATGCAAATTTAGATAAACTGCTAAGAGTTATTTCATTTTCGTTCTTGTTAATGCCCTTTTCATCTGTTGCACGAGGGTATTTTCAAGGGTTTAACAATATGATGCCGACAGCTGTATCACAAGTTATTGAACAAACGATTCGTGTGTCCATTATTGTGTTTCTATCGTTGTTCCTCATCGCACATGAATTTGATTTATATACAGTTGGAGCAGGAGCGATGTTGGGATCGATTGTAGGTGGGATTATCGGTATAATCGTACTTTTGTTTTATATGCGATATAATTTTCGTTCTATTTTCTTGCAAGGATGGAAGAGGATACAAGATAAGAAAGAAATAATTCGAATCCTTTTTTGGCAAGGACTAGCTATTTGTGTTAGTAATTTAGTTTTAATTTTTATGCAAATGGCAGATTCCGTTTCGTTTTATACATTGCTTATTCAAGCAGGAGAGCCGGCAGAAATTGCAAAAGTATTAAAAGGTGTTTATGACAGAAGTATCCCGCTTATGCAGCTTGGTACAGTTGTGACGACTTCATTTTCCCTTTCGCTTATTCCAATTATTACAGCAGCAAAAGAAAGAGGAGACCGTCTGTTTATTCAACAAAAGGTGCAGTTAGCGATGAAGATAACTTTTGTGATTGGAGTTGCGGCTGCATTAGGATTAGCGTGTATTATTAAGCCGGCAAATATTATGTTGTTTGAAAATAGTGAGGGATCAGCTGTATTAGCTATTTTAGCTGTTTCTATTTTATTTAGCTCCTTATCCATTACAACAGCTTCCATTTTGCAAGGGCTTGGTCAAACTGTAAAACCAGCATTGTTTGTTGTATTTGGAGGGTGTCTGAAATTATTGTTCAATTATATGTTAATGCCGCAATTTGGTGTAACTGGTGCGGCGATTGCGACGGTAGTTTCTCTCATGGTTATTGCTTTGTTAAATAGTGCTTTACTTATTCGAATTGTAGAAGAACCACTCATTCATAAACAAGGTATATTTGGTGTAACGATAAGCGGATTAGGAATGGTCGTTATGTTAATGTTATTTATGCGTATTTATGAAGGGTTTGGACTAGCGAGTGATGAAGGTTATAGAGGATTAGCTGCAATTGAAGCGCTATTAGGCGTAGCAATTGGCGGGTTGGTATATCTATTTTTAATTATGAAATTAAGTGTTTTTACAAAAAAAGAATTAGGGACTGTTATGAAGCAAGAAAAAGTGCAAGTTTCATTGAAGAAGAGCGGATAGAGGTGACTGGTTGTGAGTGGAATAATTACGATTTTAGGATTAGGTGCTGGTGAATTAGATCAGCTGACAATAGGTGTGTACCGAAAGATAAAAGAAGCAGATCATATGTATGTGCGTACGAAAGAACACCCCGTTATTGAAGAGTTAGAAAAAGACGGGGTAAAGTATACAGCTTTTGATGATGTATATGAGGCGCACGACACATTTGAGATTGTATACGAAACAATTGCAAATACGTTAATAGAACAAGCGCAAGGTAAGGATATTATATATGCTGTACCAGGACATCCACTTGTTGCAGAACGAACTGTTCAACTACTCTTACAGAAAGGAAAAGAAAAGCAAGTTGAGGTGAAAATTGAAGGTGGACAAAGCTTTTTGGATCCGATGTTTGCTAGTTTAAAAATAGATCCAATTGAAGGGTTTCAGCTTATTGATGCAACTTCATTTGAACGTGGACAATTAGAATTACGCCAACACTTAATTTTTTGTCAAGTATATGATGCGTTCGTTGCATCTGAGGTTAAGCTGACATTAATGGAGATGTTACCTGATGAGTATGAAGTATACATTGTAACAGCTGCGGGAACATCGTTTGAGCAAGTGAAGAAAGTACCGCTCTATATGTTAGATCATGAAACAGAGTTGAATAACTTAACGAGCGTGTACATACCTCCTGTTGTCGAGCGTGCTTCTTTATATCAAAAATTTGATGTGCTAAGGGAAATCATTGCTGAGCTTCGTGGGCCAAATGGTTGTCCATGGGATAAAAAACAAACGCATCAATCTTTAAAGAAATATTTAATCGAAGAAGCATATGAAGTGTTAGAAGCAATTGATGAAGAAGATGATGATCACTTGATTGAAGAGCTTGGTGATGTGCTCTTGCAAGTTATGCTTCACGCTCAAATTGGAGAAGATGAGGGTTGGTTCTCCATTGATGACATTATCCGAACGCTAGTTGAAAAAATGGTGCGTCGTCATCCACATGTATTTGGAGGTATAGATGTGGAGAACGCGGAAGAGGTTGTTTCAAACTGGGAAGAAATTAAAAAACAAGAAAAAGGACATGTAAAGGAATCTGTTTTAACAGGAATTCCAAAAAGTTTACCACAATTATTGCGTGCGTATGAAATTCAGAAAAAAGCAGGAACAGTTGGCTTTGATTGGGATGATGTACAGCCAATGATGGAGAAAGTTTTTGAAGAATTGAAAGAGTTTGAGCAAGAAGTTGCAAAGATGGATAAGGAAAAAATGTTAGGTGAATTTGGAGATTTACTATTCGCCTTCGTTAATGTCGCTCGCTACCACAAATTGAACCCAGAAGAGGCCCTTCATAAAACAAATGAAAAATTTATGAGTCGTTTTATATTCATGGAAGCGAAAGTAGCTGAAATGAATAAGGAAATGCAGGAGTTAACGTTAGAGCAAATGGACGCTTTATGGGAAGAAGCAAAACGGATAGAGAATCAATAAGGGGGAAATGAGATGCGCTTAGATAAATTTTTGAAAGTATCACGTTTAATTAAAAGAAGAACGCTGGCAAAAGAAGTAGCTGATCAAGGAAGAATTACGATTAATGGGCAAGCTGCAAAGGCAAGTTCCGACGTGAAGGTAGATGACGAACTAACAATTCGTTTTGGACAAAAAGTAGTAACTGTAAAAGTGAACGAATTAAAAGAAACAACAAAAAAAGAAGATGCAGCTAACATGTATACAGTAGTACGTGAAGAGAAAGTGAAAGCAGAAGAAGGCTTGTTCTAAATTATTTCCTTCCCTCATACATTATTTACTAGATCGTATAAAGCTATGGGGGGATTGACGTGAATAATAGTTACTCAACTATGTCTTCTAACCAACAGAATGTTTCTGTAGAACATGATATTGTTATGCGTGGTAGACGTGTAATAGATATTACTGGTGTAAAACAAGTAGAGAGTTTTGATAGTGAAGAATTTTTGTTAGAAACTGTAATGGGTTTTTTGACAATTCGCGGTCAAAACTTACAGATGAAAAATTTAGATGTAGAAAAAGGTATAGTATCCATTAAAGGGAAAATTAATGAGATTTTGTACATTGATGAGAATCAAGGGGAGAAAGCTAAAGGGTTCTTTAGTAAGTTATTTAAATGAGTTTAACAATTCAACTGTATACAATGCTTTCCATGATCGGAATGGGTGCTTGGGTTGGAGCAGCATTAGATACGTACCAACGCTTCTTGCAGCGACCCAAGCGCAATCGTTGGATTGTATTTATATATGATATACTGTTTTGGATTGTCCAAGCACTGTTTGTCTTTTACGTATTGCTCATTGTAAATGAAGCTGAATTACGTATATATGTTTTTGTAGCTTTGCTTTGCGGTTTTGCTGCATATCAAAGCTTATTGAAAGCAGTGTACATGCGAGTATTGAATTTTCTCATTTATGTTTTTGTGCAAACGGTACAATTTTTTATTAAAATTGTACAGCTACTTATGATAAAACCTGTTATTATTATAGCGCAGCTTATTATTGCTTTTATATTATTTTTATTTCGTATACTATCTTCAATTGGGAACGTGTTGTGGAAGTGTTCCGGATGGATATTACTTTTTGTATGGAAAGTTTTTTTCTGGCCTGTTCGATTTCTTACTTTGCTCATATGGAAACTTCTCCCTAACCGTGTTAAACTTTTTATAAAGAGATATGTGGGATTACTGCAACATACAAAGAAATTGAAGAATTATATCGTTCACATCTGGGAGCGTATAAAAAAGAAGTTAGGGGGACCTCGGAAATGAGGGAACTGAGGCAAAGATTGATTGAAGAGCAGAGTCCAAATTCTGCCAAAAAACATATAATACAAAAGAATGAAAACAGAAGGCGATTATATCGCCGTTTAGCCGTTTTTTTTGTTTTTGCTTTTACAATTATTGCGAGTATTAGTGTGACGTTTTATCAGCAAAATAGTTCCATTAAAGCAAAAGCAGCAAAGGTGGAAGAGATGCAGCAAGAATTAAATTCATTAACAAAGAAAGAAAAAAAACTAAAAGATGATGTTCAAAAGTTGAATGACGAAGAGTATGTTTTAAAGATTGCTAGGAGAGATTATTTCTTCTCTGGAAAAGGGGAGATAATTTTTCCTGTTTCTAAGTAGGTCGTGTCTTATTGACACTATATTTTAGGATTATATATAATAAAGTAAAATTTGACTTTTTAATCACTAAGGAGGAGCATTTTTTTTATGTCAATCGAGGTAGGCAGCAAGTTACAAGGTAAAGTAACAGGTATTACAAATTTTGGGGCTTTTGTGGAGCTGCCAGAAGGCTTAACGGGTCTTGTTCATATTAGTGAAGTTGCTGATAATTATGTGAAGGATATTAATGATCACTTAAAAGTAGGCGATCAAGTAGAAGTAAAAGTTATTAATGTTGAAAAAGATGGGAAAATTGGTCTATCTATTAAAAAAGCGAAAGAACGTGTAAGAACAGAAGGAGATCGTCCACGTGGCGAATATCAACGTGGTGGGGATCAACAACGTTCTGGACGTCCACAACGCAATCGTTCTTTTAACAGAGATAACCGTGGTGGCCGTGATAATGGTGGCAATCAAAAAGAAACGTTTGAGCAAAAAATGGCACGCTTTTTAAAAGATAGTGAAGATCGTCTAACTTCTTTAAAGCGTAATACAGAATCTAAACGTGGTGGCCGTGGCGCTCGTCGCGGATAATAACGTTTTATTCTTAACATATAGAGAGGTGCCCGGAGTAATTTGCTCGGGGTGCTTTTTTATGTAAATAAGCTTATTTAAAAAAGAATAAAAAAACTTTTTAAAACGTGTTGACTTTACAGTGTATTTGATATAAGATACTAATTGTCCGTTAAATAAGACGACATGGCGGTGTAGCTCAGCTGGCTAGAGCGTACGGTTCATACCCGTGAGGTCGGGGGTTCGATCCCCTCCGCCGCTATATTTATTTTAACGGCCCGTTGGTCAAGTGGTTAAGACACCGCCCTTTCACGGCGGTAACACGGGTTCGAATCCCGTACGGGTCATCTAAAAAGATCATGCATAGCGCATGATCTTTTTTTGTTAAGAAATTGTAAATGGGTACAAAGCTTCTACAAAAACACCCTTTATTTTTAGAATTTTCTAATATTTTGAAGGGCCTATGTTTAACAACTTGTATATATATAGGTTTATTTTGAATAAAAAGTCGAACGATTATGTAGGTTTGAACTGTTGTTTTGACAAAAATCCCAATAATCATCTTTTATAATGACAGTAATTAAACTATGCAGGTGGTGTTAAAAATATGCCAAAAGCAGGAAGGAATACTGTGAACACAAGTACACTGGCTATGAATGATGGACAACTCAGGTCAATAACATGGACAAGCAAGTTGAAAGTGAAGTTAGAGCAAGTTTTCTTTAGATGGGGATTTGTTATTGCTGTAATCGGTTTTCTTTTAGGACGAGCATATATATTAACGAACATTTTACCGTTTGCACTACCGTTTTTTGCTGCTGTTTATGTAATGAAGCGTGATAAGATGGCACTCGCATTTCTGGCTCTTATGGGTGGTGCACTTTCCGTTTCGCTAGATAATTTACTTTTTGCCTTTGCATCTATTTTTACTTTCTTTATTTATAATATCTTCTTTAGTCGTTTTACACGTAAAATTGTTGGACTTGTACCATTCCAAGTATTTATCTCCGCACTAACCGCACATCTCGCTGTTGTTTACTTCGCACAGCAAACCGTCACTATGTATGACTTACTCGTAAGTACTATTGAAGCAGGACTTAGTTTTGTTTTAACGATGATTTTCTTGCAAAGTGTACCATTATTAACAGAAAGAAAGGGAAAACAACAAGCATTAGAAACGGAAGAAATTGTTTGTTTAATTATATTACTCGCATCTGTATTAACAGGTACAACAGATTGGTTTGTTTACGACGCTTCAGTTCAACATATTTTCACGAGATATTTAGTATTATTATTTGCTTTTGTTGCAGGAGCAGCTACTGGTTCAACAGTAGGAGTTGTTACAGGATTGATATTGAGTTTAGCGAACGTAGGTAGTTTATCTCAACTTAGTCTGCTAGCTTTTTCCGGGTTACTTGGTGGATTATTAAAAGAAGGGAAGCGTCTTGGTGTAAGTTTAGGGTTGTTAATTGGTACAAGTTTAATTACATTATACGTCGATAAGCAAGTAAATATTATAACAACTTTAATAGAATCTGGAGTGGCGATAGGATTCTTTATATTAACACCGAAGGGAATTATTGATCGGCTTGCTAAATTTATGCCAGGAACACAAGAGCATTCTCAGGATCAACAACAATATTTACGTAGAATGCGTGATGTGACAGCGAATAAAATTAATCAATTTGCAAATGTATTTTCTGCATTATCTAATAGTTTTTCGGTATATGGATATGTAGAGGAAGAAGATGAGGAAACAGAAGCTGATTTATTCCTAAGTACAATTACAGCAAAGACGTGTCAATCATGTTTTAAAAAGGATCAATGTTGGGTAGTGAATTTTGATAAAACATATGATTATATGAAACAAATTATGAATGAAACAGAAGAAGGAACCCTTCAGCATAACCGTAAATTAGTTCGTGAATGGGAAAAGCACTGTGTAAGAGGAAAAAAGGTAACAGATTTAATGGAAGGAGAATTAGGACATTTCTATGAGGGGCAAAAGTTACGAAAACAAATGAAAGATAATCGTAGAATTGTTGCGGAACAATTATTAGGTGTTTCAAAAGTAATGGAAGATTTTGCGAAAGAAATTCAGCGTGAACGGGAAAATCATCAAGTGCAGGAAGAGCAAATTCTACAAGCGTTTCGTGACTTTGGTGTTGAGGTAGAACATGTTGATATCTACTGTTTAGATAGAGGGAATATTGATATTGAAATGATGATTCCAGCGGCATCTAATCAACATGGTGAATGTGAAAAATTAGTTGCACCAATGCTTTCGGATATTTTAAAAGAAAATATTATTGTGAAACATGAAGAACCTTCTGCTTATCCGAATGGTCATAGCATGATATCTTTTGGGTCAGCGAAAACATTTTTTCTTGATACAGGGCTTGCTACAGCGGCAAAAGGAGGCGGATTTGTATCGGGAGATTCGTATGCGATGATGGATTTAAGTGTTGGGAAATATGCTCTTGCCATTAGTGACGGAATGGGTAACGGACAAAGGGCACATATGGAAAGTAAGGAAACGGTAAAATTGTTACAAAAAATATTGCAATCTGGTATCGATGAAGAAATTGCTATTAAGTCTATTAATTCAATTCTTTCATTGAGAACGACAGAAGAAATGTTTACGACGCTTGATTTAGCTATGGTAGATTTACGTGATGCAAGTGCTAAATTTTTAAAAATTGGTTCAACCCCAAGTTTTGTAAAACGTGGAAATGACGTTATTAAAATAGAAGCAAGCAATTTGCCGATGGGAATCATTGAGGATGTTGAGGTAGATGTTGTTGGTGAACAATTAAAAACAGAAGATATTTTGGTTATGATGAGCGATGGGATTTTTGAGGGAGCGCAGCACGTGGAAAACCATGAATTGTGGATGAAACGTAAGATTAAAGAACTGCAAACAGACGATCCGCAAGAAATTGCTGATATCATTATGGAAGAGGTTATTCGTTCTAGTGATGGATATATCAATGACGATATGACGATTGTTGTTGCAAAGGTAAAGAAGAATATGCCAAAGTGGGCTACGATTCCAATCATGGGTAAACAAGCGCAATAGAGGAGCGGAAAGTTTCTCGGTTTGGTTATGAGGTCTAGGGTGATACCTAGGCCTTTTTCTTGTAGAAGAAATTAGTTTCATTCTTCTTATGAAGATAGGGGAGGGATGTAAGATAAAAATGTGAATTTTGCACATCTTTTTTTTGCACAAAGTTTGTAAAAGTTGTACCATTATAAGCAAGGTAAAGTATGTTATTGTTTGGTTTTAACGAAAGGTGATTGCGAAGTTGAAAGATACATTTGTTGAAAAAGTAGATGAGTTTGCAAAGCGGCATGATGTATTAGAGGAATATTCGACAATTGTTGTAGGGGTTTCTGGAGGCCCTGATTCTTTAGCTCTTTTATATTATTTATTAGAGAAAAGAGAAGAGAAGAAATTGAAAATTGTAGTCGCGCATGTGGATCACATGTTTAGAGGAAATGAATCCTATGAAGACTTGAAATTTGTGGAAAAACTTTGCCGGAAGATTGGGGTTATTTGCGAAACGATAAGAATTAATGTATCGCAATATCAACAGCAATATGGAATGAATGCACAGGTAGCTGCTAGGGAATGCCGATATGCATTTTTGGAAAGAATAATGAAGAAATATGATGCGCTATATGTAGCTCTTGGACATCATGGAGATGATCAAGTGGAAACGATTTTAATGCGTCTCGTCCGCGGGAGTACCCCGAAGGGTTATGCTGGAATTGCTGTAAAACGTCCTTTCCATGGTGGATATTTAATTAGACCTTTATTAGCGGTAACAAAGAAAGAAATCAATGCTTATTGTAATAGGATAGGGATTACACCACGTATGGACCCGAGTAACGAAAAGGAAGTATATACGAGGAATCGATTACGTAAGCATGTCCTGCCTTATTTAAAGGAGGAAAACCCTCATGTGCATGAGCAATTTCAAAAATTTAGTGTGCTTATGCAAGAGGATGAGGTGTATTTGCAGGAATTAGCTTTTGAAAAGATGAATAAAGTAATTACAAAAAAAAGTGATAAACACATCGTCTTATCAATTCCTGCCTTTGAATCCATGTCTATGCCTTTACAAAGGCGAGGGATTCAACTAATATTAAACTATCTTTATGAATACAAGATTCCTTCTTCGCTTTCTTCTATACATATTGACAAAGTTATTGCATTTTTTAAACGGAAACATCCTTCAGGATCACTTGATTTTCCTGTGGGTCTAAAAATTGTTCGTACATATGAAGAATGTAGTTTCCGATTTGAGCAAGAAATTGTTTTTCCTTTTTCACAAGTCTTATCAGTACCAGGTGCCATTACATTAGTAAATGGGGATGAACTTGTAGCAGAAGTAAATGAGGAATTACCAAGTAACATGAATGAAACGGTATTTGTTGCTAAGTATAATGATATATCATATCCTCTTCTTATACGCTCTAGAGAAAATGGAGATCGAATGTCGATAAAAGGTATGAGTGGTACAAAAAAGATAAAAGCTATTTTTATTGAGGCGAAAATACCGAAAGAAAAAAGAGAAGAGTGGCCAATTGTTTGTGATGCAAGCGGGAATATTATTTGGGTTCCATTGTTGAAACAATCTGCATTTGCTATTTCAAATGAAGCAGCAGATAAGGATAAATATATTATTATTCACTACAAAAGCAAGGAGTCTTCCAGGAGGATAATGAAATGATGAATCAAGATATCGAAAAAGTATTAATTTCCGAAGAACAAATACAAGAGAAGGTGCATGAGCTAGGTGCAATTATTGCAGAGGATTATAAAAATACAGTGCCTCTTGCAATTGGTGTATTAAAGGGTGCAATGCCATTTATGGCAGACTTATTAAAAAGAACAGATACATATCTTGAAATGGATTTTATGGCTGTTTCTAGCTACGGTCATTCTACAGTTTCAACAGGTGAAGTGAAAATTTTAAAAGACCTTGATACTTCTGTAGAAGGTCGCGATATTTTAATCGTTGAAGATATTATTGATAGTGGTCTTACATTAAGTTATTTAGTAGACCTATTCAAATATCGTAAGGCGAAATCTGTAAAGATTGTTACGCTATTAGATAAGCCAACTGGTCGCAAAGTCGATTTGAAGGCAGATTATGTTGGGTTTACTGTTCCTCATGAATTTGTTGTAGGGTATGGTTTAGATTATAAGGAGCAATATCGTAATCTTCCTTATGTTGGAGTACTAAAACCAAGCGTTTACTCAAATTAATTAAATACAGGCGTTATAATTGGATAGGAAAGTTTTTCTATGTTACGATTTACTATAGTGTTTATGCCGTGAGAGGAGGTTAGGAATGAATCGTATCTTCCGTAATACCATCTTTTATTTACTGATATTCTTAGTAGTAATTGGAATCGTGAGCTATTTTAATGGTTCAACACAAAAAACGACATCAGTTAGCTACGATAAATTCATTACTAAACTTGAAAAAGGTGAAGTGCGTAATGTGCAACTTCAACCGAAAAATGGTGTGTTTGAGGTAAAAGGACAATTTAGCAATGCTAGCCAGGAAGAGCAATTTGTTACTTATGCACCAAATACTGAAGAATTACAAAAGAAAATTAATGACAAAGCACAAGGTGCTGAAGTGAAGTATCAACCAGCAGAGGAAACAAGTGCTTGGGTGACATTCTTTACTTCTATCATTCCGTTTGTTATTATCTTCATTTTATTCTTCTTCTTACTAAACCAAGCTCAGGGTGGCGGTAGCCGTGTTATGAACTTTGGAAAAAGTAAGGCGAAGTTATACAATGATGAAAAGAAAAAAGTACGCTTCAGAGATGTAGCTGGAGCGGACGAAGAAAAACAAGAACTTGTTGAGGTAGTAGAATTCTTAAAAGATCCTCGTAAGTTTGCTGAGGTTGGTGCCCGTATTCCGAAGGGTGTTCTGTTAGTTGGACCTCCAGGTACAGGTAAAACATTACTTGCACGTGCAGTTGCAGGTGAAGCTGGCGTTCCTTTCTTCTCTATTAGTGGTTCTGATTTCGTAGAGATGTTTGTCGGTGTCGGTGCTTCCCGTGTACGTGATTTATTTGAAAATGCAAAGAAAAATGCTCCTTGTATCATTTTCATCGATGAAATTGATGCAGTGGGTCGTCAGCGTGGAGCGGGTCTTGGCGGTGGTCACGATGAGCGTGAACAAACGTTAAACCAACTTCTTGTTGAAATGGATGGATTCGGTGCAAATGAAGGTATTATTATCATCGCTGCAACAAACCGTCCTGATATTCTTGATCCGGCGTTATTACGTCCAGGACGTTTTGACCGTCAAATTACAGTCGATCGTCCAGATGTAAATGGGCGTGAAGCAGTACTGAAAGTACACGCTCGTAATAAGCCGCTCGATGAGAATATTAACTTAAGAGCAATCGCAACTCGCACACCGGGATTCTCTGGTGCGGATCTTGAAAACTTATTAAACGAAGCTGCATTAGTAGCTGCGCGTCAAGATAAGAAGAAAATTGATATGTCTGATATCGATGAAGCGACAGACCGTGTTATTGCAGGTCCTGCGAAGAAAAGCCGTGTTATTTCTGAAAAAGAACGCAATATTGTTGCATTCCATGAAGCAGGTCATACTGTAATTGGTGTTGTACTTGATGAGGCGGATATCGTTCATAAAGTAACAATTGTTCCTCGTGGTCAAGCTGGTGGATATGCGGTAATGCTTCCGAAAGAAGATCGTTACTTCATGACAAAACCGGAATTACTTGATAAAATTACTGGTTTACTTGGTGGTCGAGTAGCTGAGGAAATTGTATTCGGTGAAGTAAGTACAGGAGCTCACAACGACTTCCAACGTGCGACTGGTATTGCGAGACGTATGGTAACGGAATTTGGTATGAGTGACAAGCTTGGACCAATGCAGTTTGGTAGCTCACAAGGTGGTCAAGTGTTCTTAGGAAGAGATTTCCATTCGGAGCAAAACTACAGTGATGCAATTGCGCATGAAATTGATATGGAAATGCAAACGATTATGAAAGAATGTTATGCTCGTGCAAAACAAATTCTTACTGAAAAACGTGATAAGCTTGATATTATTGCGAAAACGTTACTTGAAGTAGAAACATTAGATGCAGAGCAAATCAATCATTTATATGATTATGGGGTTTTACCTGAACGTACGAAGTCGTCTGAAGATGTGAAAGTAAATATTACTATGAAAAAAGATGACGAAAACACAGAAGATAAATAAGAAATGAAGGAGTGACAATTGTCACTCCTTTTTTATGTTGAGAAAATTGTGTGCTTGTATATATAAATACAGATTGAAAACTAACATGAAACCCTTCCTTTTAGGTGGAAAAGAGGATCCGCCCATGCATAGAAGCGGTCAGTGCCTTTTTAGCCCTATGCCATAAAAGCAGAGGGAGAAAATGAGTCAAAGTCTCTTTTTGTTCTTCGTAGCCACAATTTATATGTTAGAAAATCAAATCGGATTTACATATAAATTTGAATCTTCTTTGCATTAAAAATTGAAATAGTGAACAATCTTTTTGTAAAATGATGAAGATGGAAAAGCTGATTATATAGGTATATATGATATGATGGCAGTATCAGTTTTGTACATACTGCACAAATATAGATTAAATAAGATAAGTGGTGAGAATATGATTTTTGTATTGGATGTAGGGAATACAAATGCGGTGCTTGGTGTATTTGAAGATGGAAAACTTCGTCAGCATTGGCGCATGGAGACAGATCGTCATAAAACAGAAGATGAATACGGTATGTTAGTGAAACAGTTGCTTGAACATGAGGGCCTTTCTTTTCAAGATGTGAAAGGAATTATTGTTTCCTCGGTTGTACCACCAATTATGTTTGCCTTAGAGCGTATGTGTGAGAAGTATTTCAAAATTAAACCTCTTGTAGTGGGGCCGGGGATAAAGACAGGTTTAAATATTAAATATGAAAATCCACGTGAGGTTGGAGCAGATCGTATTGTAAATGCTGTAGCTGGTATCCAATTATATGGAAGCCCGCTTATTATTGTCGATTTTGGTACAGCGACTACATATTGTTATATTAACGAGAATAAGCATTATATGGGTGGTGTAATTACACCGGGGATTATGATTTCGGCAGAGGCTTTATACAGTAGAGCGGCTAAACTTCCTCGTATTGAAATTACAAAACCAAGTAGCGTTGTTGGGAAGAATACGATAAGTGCAATGCAATCTGGCATTCTTTACGGATATGTCGGACAAGTAGAAGGTATTGTGAAGCGTATGAAAGAAGAAGCTAAACAAGAACCGAAAGTGATTGCAACTGGTGGATTAGCGAAGTTAATTGCAGAAGAATCGAATGTAATTGATATTGTAGATCCGTTTTTAACATTAAAAGGCTTGCATATGTTATATGAGCGTAATGCAAATTTACAACATGAGAAGGGTGAATAAATAAGTATGAAAGATTATTTAGTAAAAGCATTGGCGTTTGATGGAGAAGTTCGTGCCTATAGTGTGCGTACAACAAATACGGTAAGTGAGGCGCAAAGACGTCATGATACATGGAGGACTGCTTCAGCGGCACTTGGGCGTTCGTTAACAGCTGGTGCAATGATGGGAGCTATGCTAAAAGGTGATCAGAAGCTGACAATTAAGGTGGAAGGAAACGGTCCACTTGGCCCAATCCTAGTGGATGCCCATGCAAATGGGGATGTGCGTGGATATGTAACGAATCCGCACGTTGATTTTGAAGCAACAGAGCAAGGGAAATTACGTGTGTACCAAGCTGTAGGTACAGAAGGTTTCTTAACAGTCATTAAAGATATTGGCATGAGGGAACCGTTTATCGGACAATCTCCAATTGTTTCAGGTGAATTAGGAGAAGATTTCACGTATTACTTTGCTGTTTCTGAGCAAACGCCTTCTTCTGTTGGGGTTGGTGTTCTTGTAAATGGAGATGATAGCATATTAGCGGCTGGTGGATTTATTCTGCAAATTATGCCAGGAGCACAGGAAGAGACAATCTCATTTATCGAAGAACGCTTGCAAAAAATCCCGCCTGTCTCAAAATTAATTGAACAAGGTCTTGCGCCAGAAGAGTTATTATATGAAGTATTAGGGGAAGACAAAGTAAAAGTACTAGAAACAATGGATGTTCAATTTAACTGCACATGCTCTCGTGAGCGCATTGAAGCAGTATTAATTAGTTTAGGTAAGGAAGAATTAAAACAAGTTCGTGAGGAAGAGGATGAAACTGAAGTGCATTGTCATTTCTGTAATGAAAGATATAAGTTCTCTAAAGAAGACATTACAAATATAATTAATAGTCTATAAAATAAGAATTATTTCTGGCAATTGTCAATCATCCAAATAGATTGACAAGTAAGAAAAATTCTGCCAAAATTGAAATATATATAAAACCAATAAAAATACTCGGTGTTAGGAGTGACAGGAATGCGAGTGGCACAATCAGTTTCAGAATTAATCGGGAAAACGCCGATCGTTAAGTTGAACCGCATCGTAGAGCAAGACAGCGCAGACATTTACTTAAAATTAGAATTTATGAATCCTGGAAGTAGCGTGAAAGATCGTATTGCACTATCTATGATTGAAGCTGCTGAACAAGAAGGATTATTAAAAGAGGGCGATACAATTATTGAACCAACGAGTGGTAACACGGGAATTGGTTTAGCAATGGTAGCTGCTGCAAAAGGATATAGAGCAATTTTAGTAATGCCGGAAACAATGAGTGTTGAACGTCGTAATTTACTACGTGCTTATGGGGCTGAATTAGTATTGACTCCAGGACCAGAAGGAATGGGCGGTGCAATTCGCAAAGCGACTGAATTAGCAAAAGAGAATGGTTACTTTATACCACAGCAATTCCAAAATCCAGCGAACCCAGAAATTCATCGTTTGACAACAGGGCCAGAAATCGTTGAGCAAATGGGCGATCAATTAGATGCGTTTATCGCAGGTATTGGTACTGGTGGAACAATCACGGGTGCTGGTGAGGTTTTAAAAGAAAAATATGAAAGCATTAAAATTTATGCAGTAGAACCTGCAGATTCTCCGGTTTTATCGGGGGGGAAACCAGGTCCGCATAAGATTCAAGGTATCGGAGCGGGGTTTGTTCCAGAAACATTGGATGTAGAAGTATATGATGAAGTGATCCAAGTTAAAACAGAGCAAGCATTCGAATATGCGAGAAGAGTAGCTCGTGAAGAAGGAATTTTAGTTGGGATTTCTTCAGGTGCTGTCATTTATGCTGCGACAGAAGTAGCGAAAAACCTTGGTAAAGGGAAGAAAGTACTTGTGGTTATTCCAAGTAATGGTGAGCGTTATTTAAGTACACCGCTTTATCAATTTGAATCATAATTAGTACGGTTAAGAAAAAGCATTCCTTTTCAGGAATGCTTTTTCTTTTTTTGTTTGAAAATAGGAAAAGAGTGAATGACTAGAAAACTTCATGTAAAATAAGTAGTAGTAAAGTTAAATTATTTTCACTAGCTTCCAAGGACAATTATTTCACACTAACCATCTATGATTTGAGATGATAGTTCTAAGGGAGTGGGATAAAAGAAGACGGGGTGTTGGTATGCAGCAAAGAAAATCTTTAGCGCTTTCTATTCCATATCAGTTAGACTTTTTTAAGCAGTATAAGTTTCTTTCTCAAAATAAGAATCAACATATTTTGTTAGAAAGTGGACGAGGGGGCCGCTATAGTATTGTGGGGCTTGATCCTGTAGCGGTGATTCAGGGGAAGAATGAAACGTTACATATAAGTGAAAGCGGTAAGGAAACAATAGAACAAGGTAATCCTTTAGATTTAATGCAAAAGTATATGGAGCGATGGAAAACGGATCATAATCCAGACTACCCACCTTTTCAAGGGGGCGCGATCGGGTATTTTAGTTACGACTGTATCCGTTATATTGAGAAACTTCCTTCCTTTGCATTGGATGATGTGGATATACCTGACATATTCTTTTTATTATTTAATGACGTGTTTGTGTATGATCAACAAGAGAGAGTGTTGTGGATTATTACACATTATATAGATGAACGTGAAGAAGCAGAAGGTCGTTTGAATGAATGGAAGAGCATTTGGATGAAGGAAGCTCCTGAAGTTAAAGTGCCATTTGAATGTCCTGAAAATAGAAATGAAGCAGTAGCTTTTACAGAAGAAGGATTTATGAAAGCTGTTCAGCGTATCCAAGAATACATTGGAGCTGGAGATGTGTTTCAAGTAAATCTGTCTACAAGACAAGAGAAAACATTGCAAACACATCCACTAGAAATTTATACGAGTCTTCGTGAAATTAATCCATCACCATATATGGGATACTTAGAGCTTGGGGATTTTCAAATTGTTAGCGGTTCACCGGAATTGTTAATTAAAAAACAAGGGAATGAAGTGAGCACTCGTCCGATTGCCGGTACACGTTCTCGCGGGAAAAATGAACTAGAAGATGAAACCTTGGCAAAAGAGTTAATTGAAAATGAAAAAGAACGTGCAGAACATGTCATGCTTGTAGATTTAGAGCGTAATGACTTAGGGCGAGTTTGTAAGTACGGAACTGTAGAAGTAGATGAATTTATGGTAATTGAAAAATACTCGCATGTTATGCATATCGTTTCAAATGTTCGCGGTGAGGTTGAATCGGATAAGGATGCTTTCGATTTAGTAAGAGCTGTGTTTCCAGGTGGAACGATTACGGGTGCGCCAAAAATCCGTACGATGGAAATTATCGAAGAATTAGAACCTGTTCGTCGCGGAATTTATACAGGTTCAATTGGATGGATTGGTTACTCAGGAGATATGGAATTAAATATTGTAATTCGTACGCTTCTTGCAAAGGATGGTCAAGCGTATGTACAGGCCGGGGCAGGAATTGTAATTGATTCAAATCCAAAAAATGAGTATAAAGAATCGTTGAAAAAAGCAATCGCCCTATGGCGTGCGAAAGAAAGCAGCGAAGAAACGGTTAGGTGAGAGAAATGATATTGATGATTGATAATTATGATTCTTTTACATTTAATTTAGTACAATTTCTCGGAGAGCTTGGACAAGAGCTTGTTGTTAAACGTAATGATGAAGTTACAATTTCAGATATTGAACAAATGAAACCAGACTTTTTAATGATTTCACCAGGACCGTGTAGTCCGAATGAAGCTGGTATAAGTATGGATGTCATTAAATATTTCGCAGGAAAGATTCCTATTTTTGGTGTGTGCTTAGGTCATCAATCAATTGCGCAGGTGTTTGGAGGAGATGTTGTTCGTGCAGAGCGTTTAATGCATGGGAAAACTTCTCCGATGTATCATGATGGGAAAACAATTTTTTCAGAAATCCCCAATCCATTTACAGCGACACGTTATCACTCTCTCATTGTAAAAAAAGAAACATTGCCAGAATGTTTAGAAGTGACATCTTGGACAGAAGAGGGAGAAATTATGGCGCTTCGTCATAAAACATTGCCGATTGAAGGGGTGCAATTCCATCCGGAGTCTATTATGACTTCTCATGGGAAAGAGTTACTTCAGAATTTTATTCGTAGTTATAGTCCGAGTGTATCGTCATGTTAATTTATGTGAACGGGGCATATGTGGAAGCAAGTGAGGCGAAAATCTCTCCTTATGACCATGGGTATTTATATGGACTGGGGGTTTTTGAGACATTTCGTATTTATAACGGTCACCCATTTTTATTAGATGATCACTATGAACGCTTAATGGGTGCTCTTTCTACTTTGCAAATTGAATGGACGATGACAAAAGATGGTGTGCTACGTATTTTACAGGAGTTACTCGTAAGAAACGGGTTAGAAAATGCGTATATTCGTTTTAATGTTTCAGCTGGTATAGATGAAATAGGTTTACAAACAGGGGTTTATGAAAAGCCCTCTGTCATCGTATTTATAAAGCCTTTGGCAGTTCCGAGTGTAGTGGTGGAAAAGGAAGGCGTTATTTTGAAGCAAACACGAAATACGCCAGAAGGAGCATTTCGTTTAAAGTCCCATCACTATTTAAATAACATTTTAGGGAAACGTGAAATTGGAAATGTAGCGGGCAAAGAAGGGATTTTCTTCACTGAAGCAGGTCACGTTGCAGAGGGGATTGTTTCGAATCTCTTTTTTGTAAAGGAAGGTGTTTTATATACGCCATCGCTGGAAACTGGGATTTTAAATGGGATCACTCGCGCTTTTATTATAAGAATTGCTGAAGTATTAGATGTACATGTGGAAGAAGGTTTCTTTACGCAAAAGGAACTGCTTTCTGCTGATGAGGTGTTTGTAACAAATTCTATTCAAGAGATTGTTCCGCTTAATCAGATTGGCGAAAGTGATTTCCCTGGTAAAGAAGGAAAGGTTACAAAGTCTCTAATACGTGTATATGAAATGCATAGAGAAAATCTTTGGAGCCGAAATGAATTGCGAAGAGGAGATGTGTAGTGTGAAGTGGGATTATGGTTTGCGCTGCGGCGAATATACATTGGATTTAAATAAAAAGACATTAATCATGGGGATTTTAAATGTTACACCGGACTCATTCTCAGATGGTGGAAACTTCGATGAGGTGAACGCAGCTATAAGTCATGCGAAAGCAATGGTGGAAGCCGGTGCTGATATTATTGATATCGGCGGAGAATCAACTCGTCCTGGTTTCGCAAAAGTTTCGGTGGAAGAAGAGTTAGGGCGTGTAATTCCGATGATTCAAGCGGTATCGAAAGAAGTGAAAGTGCCTATTTCTATCGATACGTATAAAGCTGAAGTAGCTAAGCAAGCAATTGAAGCGGGTGCTCATATTATTAATGATATATGGGGAGCAAAGGCAGAACCAAAAATTGCGGAAGTTGCAGCGCATTATAATGTGCCGATTATTTTAATGCATAATCGTGAGAATACAAATTACCGTAATCTTATGGCGGATATGATTGCGGATTTATACGAGAGTGTTAAAATTGCAAAAGATGCAGGTGTATCGGATGAAAATATCATTTTAGATCCAGGTATCGGTTTTGCGAAGACGCCAGAACAAAACTTAGAAGCAATGCGTAATTTAGAACAGTTACATGTATTAGGGTATCCAGTTCTTCTTGCGACTTCGAGAAAGTCATTTATCGGACATGTTTTAGATTTACCGGTAGAGGAACGTGTAGAAGGGACAGGAGCATCGATTTGTCTTGGGATTGAAAAAGGTTGTGAAATGATTCGTGTTCATGATGTGAAGGAAATGGCGCGTATGGCAAAAATGATGGATGCGATGATTGGTAAGGGGGTAAACTGATTGGATAAAATTTATATTCATGATATGGAGTTTTATGGATATCATGGTGTATTTCCAGAAGAGAATAAATTGGGACAAAGATTTAGAGTGGATTTAACGGTAGAATTGGATTTAAAACAAGCAGGCGAAAGTGATAACTTAGAGCATTCGGTAAACTACGGAGAGCTCTTTGAACTTTGCAAGCAAGTGGTTGAGGATCGAACATACAAGCTTGTAGAAAGTATTGCAGAGAATGTAGCGACGAATGTGTTGAACCAATACGGAAGTATTTTGCGATGCACAGTAAAGGTTGTTAAACCGGATCCGCCAATACCTGGGCATTATCGTGCTGTGGCAGTGGAAATTACGAGAGAACGACCATGAAAAATGTTGTATACGTTGCGTTAGGGTCAAATATTGGTGATCGTTATGCTTATTTATCACAAGCGATTGAGTTGTTAAATAAAAACCCTCACATTCGAGTGGAGGATGTCTCTTCTGTGTATGAAACAGATCCGGTTGGGTATACAGATCAAAATCGTTTTTTAAATCTAGTTATAAAAATTTCTACCAATTTATCGCCACAAGAATTGTTGAAAGTAACGCAAAAGGTTGAAATTGATTTAGGAAGAAAAAGGGAAATTAGGTGGGGTCCGCGAACCGTTGACCTTGACATTTTGCTTTATAATCAAGAAAATGTTGAAGCAGAGAATCTTATTGTTCCGCATCCGCGGATGTTCGAAAGAGCTTTTGTTATCGTTCCGTTGTTAGAAATTAATCAAGATATAAAACAAAACATTTCACGTTCACAAATAGATGAAATGAAAAGGCGAGAGGGAGTAACGGTATGGAAGCAGAAAAATGGGGAAGACGCATTCGTGCTTTTCGGAAGCTAAAAGGTTATACGCAAGAAGGTTTTGCAAAGGAATTAGGGGTATCTGTATCAGTTTTAGGAGAAGTTGAGAGAGGGAATAGAACCCCTTCTCAAGATTTTGTAGTAGAAGTTGCGAAGACGTTAAAGATTTCAATAGAAGAATTAATGCCAAAGTAAGGATAGGGGAAGGAGATAGTTGAGTGTTAAAGATTGCCAATATTGAGATGAAGAATCCAGTTGTACTAGCACCGATGGCGGGAGTGTGTAATTCTGCATTCCGTTTAACAGTAAAGGAATTTGGTGCAGGTCTAGTATGTGCTGAAATGGTAAGCGATAAGGCGATTTTATTTAATAACAAAAAAACATTAGATATGCTATATATCGATGAGAGAGAAAAGCCACTAAGTTTGCAAATTTTTGGTGGGGAGAAAGAAACGCTTGTTGACGCTGCAAGATATGTAGATAAAAACACAACAGCGGATATTATCGATATCAATATGGGTTGCCCTGTTCCGAAAATTACGAAGTGTGATGCTGGTGCAAAGTGGCTTTTAGACCCGAATAAAATATATGAAATGGTAGCGGCGGTTGTAGATGCTGTTGAAAAGCCAGTTACAGTGAAAATGCGTATTGGTTGGGATGAAGACCATATTTTCGCAATTGAAAATGCTAGAGCGGTTGAACGTGCAGGCGGTCAAGCGGTAGCGGTTCATGGGCGTACACGTGTTCAGATGTATGAAGGAAAAGCAGATTGGGATATTATTAAACAGGTAAAACAATCTGTAAATATTCCGGTTATCGGAAATGGTGACGTGGAAACACCTCAAGATGCGAAACGTATGCTTGATGAAGTTGGTGTTGATGGTGTTATGATAGGTCGAGCAGCTCTTGGGAATCCATGGATGATTTATCGTACGGTAAAATATTTAGAAACAGGGGAATTAATGCCTGAGCCAACGGTGCGTGAGAAAATAGATGTATGTATGCTGCACTTAGATCGTCTTATTGATTTAAAGAATGAAAACATTGCAGTAAGAGAAATGAGAAAGCATGCAGCTTGGTATTTAAAAGGTGTTCGTGGTAATGCGGGAGTGCGTAATGCGATTAATGCTTGTAATACGCGTCAAGACTTTGCCTCTTTATTAGGGGCTTTTGTAGAGGAAGTAGAAGCAAAACAAAAAACAATTCATGTTGGTTAATTAGAAGTAAGAGGGGATGATTGACATTCTCTCTTTCACTTCCTATAATTACGTGAAAGAAAGAAGGCTGCCAGTATACTACTGGCAGTTTTTCTAGTTGAGTAGAAAATGATATACTGTATATATTGTAAAATTTAATAGAGCTGGAGTGATATCAATACCATGGATAACATGAACCACGAAGAATTAAACGACCAATTGCTTGTGCGTCGCGAGAAGCTACATAACTTACGTGAACAAGGGATTGATCCTTTTGGTAAACGTTTTGAACGTACGAATTCAACGAAAGAATTATTCAACTTGTATGGAGAGTTCTCTAAAGAAGAATTAGAAGAGAAGGAAATCTCTGTTTCTATTGCTGGTCGTATTATGACAAAGCGCGGTAAAGGTAAAGCAGGTTTTGCACATATTCAAGATTTACACGGACAAGTTCAAATCTATGTTCGTAAAGATGCTGTTGGAGATGAGCAGTATGAATTATTTAAGACAGCTGATTTAGGTGATTTAGTAGGGATCGAAGGGAAAGTTTTCAAAACAAATGTAGGAGAACTTTCAGTAAAAGCGACAGGCTTTACGTTATTAACAAAAGCTCTTCGTCCACTGCCGGATAAATACCATGGATTGAAAGATGTTGAACAACGCTACCGTCAACGTTACTTAGATTTAATTACAAGTATGGAAAGTCGTGAAACATTTGTTACTCGTAGTAAAATCATTCGTGAAATGAGAAGATACTTAGATGACAATGGTTATCTTGAAGTGGAAACACCGATGATGCATGCAATTGCGGGTGGGGCATCTGCTCGTCCATTCATTACACATCACAATGCGTTAGATATGGAACTATATATGCGTATTGCAATCGAGTTACACTTAAAGCGCCTTATTGTAGGTGGTTTAGAGAAAGTATATGAAATCGGTCGTGTATTCCGTAATGAAGGTGTATCAACGCGTCATAATCCTGAATTTACAATGATTGAATTATATGAAGCGTATGCTGACTATAAAGATATTATGAAACTAACAGAAAATATGATCGCTCATATTGCGAAACAAGTACTAGGTACAACAACAATCCAATACGGTGAACAAGAAATTAATTTAGAGCCAGAATGGACACGCCTTCATATGGTAGATGCAATTAAACAATACTCTGGAGCGGACTTCTGGAATCCAATGAGTGTTGAGGAAGCGCGTGCATTAGCGAAAGAGCATAGTGTAGAAATTAAAGATACAATGGAAGTTGGACATATTATTAATGAGTTCTTCGAACAGAAGGTAGAAGAAAAGTTAATCCAACCTACATTTATCTATGGTCACCCAGTGGAAATTTCTCCTCTTGCGAAAAAGAATGATGAAGATCCACGCTTTACAGATCGTTTCGAGTTATTCATTGTTGCTCGTGAGCATGCAAATGCATTTACAGAATTAAATGATCCGATCGATCAAAAAGAGCGTTTTGAAGCACAATTAAAAGAACGCGAGCAAGGTAATGATGAAGCTCACATGATGGACGATGATTATATCGAAGCACTTGAGTACGGTATGCCTCCTACAGGTGGACTTGGAATTGGTATCGACCGTCTTGTTATGCTATTAACAAATGCACCATCTATTCGTGATGTACTATTATTCCCAGCGATGCGTCATAAACAAGACTAAACTAAGCTTTGGAGATTTCTCCAAAGCTTTTCTTTTTGTTGTTTTGTTTTTTGGTATAGTGAAGTAAAGCCTAAACGATTCGTTTCCGGCATAGAAGAAAGGTGCTTTACATAGGGGAATAGTACTGTTTTTATATTTTTTCACTATGTTAAAAATTTTATTAAAAAAACTATTGCATTTTAATAAATGAACTGGTATATTTATATTCGTTGTCACGAAAGACAACAAAGAGAACGAACGAAAACAACTTTTAAATAAAAAGTTGTTGACGAAAATATAACGAAATGTTATATTAATAAAGTCGCTTCAGCGGCAAATGAGTTCTTTGAAAACTGAACGAAACAAACAACGTGAAACGTCAATTTTTATTTTAGATGCTAGACAAACTTTATTGGAGAGTTTGATCCTGGCTCAGGATGAACGCTGGCGGCGTGCCTAATACATGCAAGTCGAGCGAACCGATTAAGAGCTTGCTCTTAAGAAGTTAGCGGCGGACGGGTGAGTAACACGTGGGTAACCTGCCCATAAGACTGGGATAACTCCGGGAAACCGGGGCTAATACCGGATAACATTTTGCGCCTCATGGCGCGAAATTGAAAGGCGGCTTCGGCTGTCACTTATGGATGGACCCGCGTCGCATTAGCTAGTTGGTGAGGTAACGGCTCACCAAGGCAACGATGCGTAGCCGACCTGAGAGGGTGATCGGCCACACTGGGACTGAGACACGGCCCAGAC